>JAUWPC010000381.1 GCA_030611815.1 Desulfobacteraceae bacterium | reverse complement strand
ATGGGGAGACCGATATTGAAGGCGTTCCTGTAAAAGATCCTGGCAAAGCTCTTTGCGATGACAGCACCAATCCCGGCCGCTTTCATAGCCCACAGCGCGTGCTCCCTTGAAGAACCGCAGCCAAAATTGACTCCTGCCACTGCAATATCTCCAGCCCGCACATCTTTTACAAAATCAGGGCGGCAGTCTGTGAAACAATGCTTTGCTAATTCCTGCTCATCTGATACGCTCAGATATCTTGCGGGGATAATCAGATCAGTATCCACGTGATCTCCAAACATCCAGACCCTTCCTTCAATTTTCATCACTTTGTTGACTCCCTAAAGCCAAGTGTCACCAGGCACCCGGCAAACCATCCAGCAAATTAGATGCCCCATACGCCTTCCATCAAGCCTGAATCGCTGCTATATACTTCCAGACAAAGATTTTCGGCTTTTTGTGGGTTTATCAATTCTTCAATTCCTAAATTCCTGAATCCCTAAATTCTCCCTTCCTAAAGCTCCTCCGGAGAGGCAATGCGCCCCATAACCGCGGATGCTGCTGCTACCACCGGACTCGCTAAATAGACCTCGCTCTTGGGATGCCCCATACGGCCTACAAAATTCCTATTACTGGTGGAGAGGGCCCGTTCTCCTTCCGCTAAAATCCCCATATGTCCGCCAAGACAAGGGCCGCAACAGGGAGGGCCGATAACAGCCCCCACGTCAAGAAGCGTCTCGACAATCCCTTCCTTTATGGCCTCCTTGTAGATGGACGGGGAACCTGGGATGACGATGAACCTGACCCCGTCTGCCACCTTTCGCCCCTTTAGAAGGTGGGCAGCATCCCGCAGATCTTCCAAACGTCCATTGGTGCACGACCCTAAGAAAACCTGGTCCAGAGAAACCGAACCCATCTCTGATATGGGTCGTACATTATCGGGTGAATGGGGTAGCGCCACCTGAGGTTCCATATCATCGACCGCGATCTTGATTTCCTTATCATAAGAGGCATCCGGATCACTTTGCATAAAGTTGCCCGGCCGGTCAGATCGCCCTTCCATATATGCCTTCGTGGTCCCGTCCGGCGCAAAGATCCCGTTTTTGGCCCCCGCCTCGACGGCCATGTTGGCCATGGTAAAGCGATGGGCCATTGAAAGCTGCTCCATCACCTCCCCGGTAAATTCCAGAGAATGGTACACGGCACCTGCGACCCCCAGGAGACCGAGGGTGTAAAGAATGAGATCTTTTCCCCCCACCCAGGGCGGGAGCTTCCCTTCGTAGACAAGTTTGATTGTTGCGGGGACCTTGAGCCATGTCTTTCCCGTGGCTAAAATAGCGCCCAGATCGGTGCTTCCCACGCCTGCTGAAAAAGCGCCAAGCGCGCCGTAGGTGCAGGTGTGACTGTCTGCTCCAATTACGAGATCACCCGGGGAGACAAGGCCCTTTTCCGGCAGGATGACATGTTCTATGCCGGTTTCGCCTAATTCGAAGAAATGCCTGATCCGGTGTTTGCGCGCAAACTCCCTCATCAGCTTTACTTGTTGTGCGGACTCGATGTCTTTGTTGGGCACAAAATGATCGGGGACAAGGGCAATTCTTTCCCGATCAAAGACCTCTCGGGCCCCTAAGCGGTCAAATACGCCAATGGCCAATGGAGCTGTAATGTCATTGGCCAACGCCAGGTCCACATTTACCTGGATCAGTTCGCCGGGGCTAACTATCTCCCTGCCCGCATGGGCTGCTAAGATCTTTTCGGTTATTGTCATGGGCATAGATTGTGATCCTCTCTTACCATCCCTGTATCAAGACTGCTGTCAGCGAAGGCGCTCATTCGGGGAGACTCTCGGATTCTTCTTCATATATTCCAGGCGATTCAACCCGTTGACGTAGGCCTTTGCGCTGGCAGTGATAATATCAGGGTCAGTCCCCTTGCCTAAGGCCACTAATCCGTTTTCCTGGAGCCGGACCGTCACCTCACCCTGGGCATCCATGCCACCGGTGATCGCATTAACCGAAAACCGCATAAGCTTTGAGCTGCTTCCGGTCATCTTGGCGATCGTATTAAAGGTGGCATCAATAGGTCCCACCCCGAACCCGGCGCTTTTAGCTTCCTCTCCGCCGATCTTGAGCTTTACCGTTGCAGTGGGGGCCTCAACCGTTCCGCTCACCACATTAAGATACTTCAGTTCGTAAACATCGGGAACACGGAGGATCTCCTCGGCCACCAATGCCTCGATATCTTCCTCCAGGATCTCTTTTCGTTTATCGGCCAGTTCCTTAAACTTCCCGAAAAGTCGGTTTAGCTCCTCATTTGAAAGCTCATAACCCATCTGGGCCAGTTTATCCTTAAAGGCATGTCTTCCCGAATGCTTGCCAAGGACCAGCCGGTTACTGGAAAGCCCCACGGTCTCAGGCGCCATAATCTCATAGGTCATCGGATTTTTTAAAACACCGTCCTGATGAATTCCGGCCTCATGGGCAAAGGCATTTGCCCCCACAATAGCCTTGTTCGGTTGCACTACAATTCCGGTGATCATGGAGGTAAGTCTGCTGGTGGGATGTATCTCATTTGTGCTGATGGAGGTGGTCAGGTTCATCATATCCCTGCGGGTATAGAGGGCCATCACCACCTCTTCAAGGGAGGTGTTGCCTGCCCTCTCACCGATACCGTTTACAGTAACCTCTGCCTGGCGTGCTCCGGCCCTGATCCCCGCTAAGGTGTTGGCCGTGGCAAGACCCAAGTCATTGTGGCAGTGGACACTGATTACGGCCTTCTGGATGTTGGAAGTATGCTGCCTGACATAAGTAATCAGTTCAGAGAACTCCTCGGGGATCGTATACCCAACCGTATCCGGCAGGTTTACAGTAGTAGCCCCGGCTTCAATCACGGCCTCAAAGATCTTACACAGGTAATCCCTGTCAGATCTGGTGCCGTCCTCTGTTGAAAATTCCACATTATCTGTAAATACCTTTGCATACCTCACCGCATCAACCGCTTCTCGCACCACCTGTTCACGATCCATCTTAAGCTTGTGCTTCAGGTGGATATCAGAAGTAGCAATAAAGG
>JAUWPC010000071.1 GCA_030611815.1 Desulfobacteraceae bacterium | reverse complement strand
TATTGCATCTTAGATTATTTTCTTACAGGTAGACGTGAATTCAGTCTAACCGCCTCTGCCTATGTGAGGATAGTATTGTTGGCCGGAATCGTTATAACGGGGATCTTCAGGGCTCTCAAAAACCTCCCCGACGTTGTTTTTTCACCGGGGTTTACATTATTCATCGATATCGCTCACTTAGGCTTTATGATGTTCTATCTCTTGGCAGCGCTTCTTTTCATAATTATCAAATCTGGGTGGACCAGAGAGATTGATGATTGACGATTGATGATTGTTGTAGCGCAGCGGCTAATGACGGATAAAGAATTATGGAATGCAGATATCACCCGGGCCGTCAGGCCTTTGTCCAGTGCCAGAAGATGGCGATCGGCTACTGTCAGGAATGCCTCGAGGACTGCGAGGCCTGCACCGATCCCTGCACCTATTGCAAGTTCCGCTCCGAGTGCATAATCTGGGAGATGTGCCGAAAGAGCGCAAAGAGATACCGTCTTGAGAGAGAGGCAAAAGGGGCAACGGCAGGATAACAGCCTGCAAGGCCTGAGTGGACCACGTGCTTTTATCCCGGATGAAAACCTTCTGGTAGCCAGGGAGGAGAGACTTCTCATTCCGCATTCGATGTCGGAGTCTTCGCTTACCTGGACGTTCGATGTTCGATGTTCATCCTTTCCGCTAAACCAGTTCCCCTGACCATAATGCCTCAAGGAAGATCTGCCACGGGAGCACTTCCAAAGAGGATTCCAGTCTTTTTGGCTCCTTTTCCAGTGAAACAATAATCGCACGTTCTACGGAATGTTCTTCTAACAGGGCCTTTAGACCCCTTGCATGTCCGCTATGCACTCTCTGGGTTCCTTTGACCTCTATGGCCACATTCATGTCGCCAAGTATGAAGTCCACTTCAAAACCGGTGCTGGTGCGCCAATATCGAATATCAAGCTCAGGATTTCGGTAAGCCTGGTATGCCTTTAGTTCCATCAAGATATAGTGTTCAAAAGAATGACCGAATTCGGGAGTGCCGGCTTTAGGCATGCGACGTGCCAGATAATTGGCCACCCCCACATCAAAGAGATAAAATTTTTCAGTTTCAATGAGCCGCCGGTTTTTTGCCTTGCGCCAGGGCGGAACTCTGAAGCCTAACAACGTATCTTCTAAAATCTGAAAATAGTTTCTCACTACCTTGGCGCTGACACCAGTCTCCCTGCCAACATTGGTATAATTGAGTAATTCACCGGAAGTCAGTGCGGCAACCCTAAGAAACTCAGCAAATGCCGGGATGTTCTGTGTGACAGCCTCGGCCGCGATTTCTTCTTTCAAATAGTCCGCCACATACGACCTGAGATCCTGGATGGGATCGGGCGACAGGAAATGCGGGGGCAGAAGACCTGAAATGATAATCTGCTCCAGGTCAAAACCTTCTGTTTCAGCCCAGGTTAGCGGAGTCATAGTATATCGCCAGGCACGACCGGCAAGCAGATTTGCGTGTCCGCGCCGCAGTTTACGCGCACTTGATCCTGTCATCAGGAAGGAAACATCGGTATTCTCAATGACCCAATGGATTTCATTGAGCAAATCCGGAACCATCTGGATTTCATCGATGACAATAAGCCCCTTATGCCCCTGATAACGCTCGCGGAGCAATGACGGACGGGATGCGTAGTCCGCAAACAGATCGGTCTTGAGTAAATCAATTAGAATTGAGTCAGAAAAATGCCTGTTAATCCAATAGGTTTTGCCGGTTTTGCGAGGACCCCAAAGGAAAGCGGAACGTTTGGGGGGCAATTCAATGTTTAGGAGTCTGTTTTTGATAGATTTCATATAGAGGTAATTATATCCGGATAATCTTCCCTGTCAAGTAAAATTATTTGTGAGCCCTAAGTTCATACCCGGTCAGTTACGAACTCTTCAGTAGCGAATAGACCCTCAGCGGTTTCTCAATACCCTTTAGATGAGCAAGGCCCTGGTCAAACACCGGCCACAGGCCATCAATCATTTTTCTAGTTTCTTCTCCTATCAGAATGTCGCCTCCCTTTGCATAATCTGCCAGGCGGGCGGCGAGGTTGGTTACCGGGCCGCTTGCAGTATAGGTCATGCGGGTATCTAAAGAACCCTTAAATGTGGTCATGCCTACTAATGCGACACCTGAATTGATGCCGATATTCACACTTATCGGTTCAAAATTTTCCCGAAACCTCTTGTTTATTGCGCCATTCCTCTCGTGGATATCAAGGGCGGCCTTTACTGCATGATAGGCGTTTGTCTTGGCATCGTCATCCTTGAAGATGATCATAAGCCCGTCTCCCGCAGTCTCGTTAATGTCTCCACCTGACCTGTGGATGGGATCCACAAAACTGGAAAACATTTTTTCAACCATCTTATTGACCTCGATCTCTGATCGGCTTGCGCTGAGCTTGGTGTAGCCCTCCAGATCGAGAAACAGGACGGTGACTTCTTTACTTTCCTTTTCCTGCTTCAGCATCTCAGGGTTTTTCTCCACTATGCGCCGGACAGACTGAGGTACAAATGGTGAGAGATGGGTGAGCATTTGACTGATCCCGATCTTTTCCTGGGTTATCTCCCAATGTCTCTTGGCGGCTAAAATAGCATTACCGGCTATTTCGGAGAGGTCCTTTATCATGTAGAAATCTTTCCTGGTGAAGCGGGTACCGGGTTTAGCGACTACACTAATAATCGCCAGGATCTCATCATTAACAAATATCGGGATAGCTGCTTCCGGGCCGATTTCCACAAGGGTACCATCGGGTCTTGTGACAGGTTCACTCTGAGAGGTTACAACCCCCTTTTTCCGGGTTATGGCCTTTTGGATTACGTGGCGCTTTCTTTTGCAGGAGATGCAATTAATGGGTTTATCATACAGGGCACATTGGAGTGGACGGGTATATTTATGGGCGTCAGGATCAATCATGAGAATGCATGCCTCCATGGCCGTGGGAACCATATTCCTTGCTTCCTCTCTCAGCTTTTCTAAGATCTTATTAACTTCCATTGTTGAGGCGAGTTTCCTCCCAACGCGGCGTTGAGCCTCAAATCTTTCCTTGTAATATTTTTTCATCTCAAGTCCTTTTTCCCTTCATTCCAAATCCTTTCCATGTCTTGCAAGCTCCTCCAGCCCGCGAAGGTTGAGGAGTTTGATATTCCGGTCTTTTACTTCGATTAAGTTCTGGCTGTTCATCTTGGCAAATATCCGTGAAAGGGTTTCCGGTATCGTACCGAGAAGGCTTGCAAGCTGACCCTTTGATATGCTGAGAGTAACAAAATCATCCCTTTTCTGTTCACCTGCAAGATAGACCAGATATGTGGCGAGACGTCCGGGAACCTCTTTGAGGGAAAGATTTTCTATTTGAACGGTAAACTGACGGAGCCTCATAGAGAGAACCGCAAGCATATTGAGTGCAAGAGGAGGGTTTGCCGTTATAAGGGCAACAAATGCAGATCTGGGAAAAAAGATAAGACGCGATTCGGCAATAGCCTCAGCGCTGGCCGGAAACTGCTGACCGGAAAACACAGGAACCTCGCCAAACGGTTCTCCCGGGCCTAAGATATGCAGAATCTGCTCCTTCCCATCTGGTGAAGACTTAAAGATTTTTACCAGCCCGGATGCAACCAGAAAAAAGCCGTCGCCATCATCCCCCTCAGAAAAAATGACATCACCCCTTTTAAAACGCTTGCCAACAGTGATCCCTTCTATTTCCCTGAGCTGATTTTCAGGAAGGCCCTTAAAAAGATGGGCTCCGGAGATAGTATTCAGATTTCCTTGCACTTGCGTCTTCCCTCCTCAAAAAGGCCAGAGACAACAACCCCATCCCTTCCTGAACTCTTCTTCACAGGAAGTCAACTGGCTTTTATATTTGGTTGCCCTTCTTTGGACCTTGTTGGCTACCTTCAATAACCATCCCTTGTTTCTATAGGTCTTCCTGTTGAAACCGCCACGACCTTCATGATAGGCCAAGTAGAGATCACGTGCATTCTGCTTGGAGATCCCGCATTTCATTGAGCTCAGATTGCAATACCACCCTACAAAATCAATGGAATCCCCAAAATCATCTCTGTCAGACCAGAAACTGCCGGCGCTTTCCTTGTATTCCTCCCACGTGCCATCCAGTGCCTGGGCATATCCATAAGCGGACGATGGCCGCGGCCCCGGGAAAATCCACAAACAGGTGGTGCGTGGGGGCCTGATATCATCAATATACTTTGATTCCTGGTGCAGAATGGCCATCATAACGGGTATCGAAATGCCCCACCGTTGGTATGACTCAAAGGCATCTTCATACCAATCGGAATGTTCTCTGAAGATCTCACACACATTATCTATTCGTTTGGGCTGGGGCGTGCCGGCACACCCATGAAAAAGGAGAAATAGGAAGCATTCTGCTAACAGGAGAGATGCGAGACACCGGGTTTTGAATAACGCCAACTGAAACCCCCTCAGATCAATGATTTTCAGAACCCTGAACTTTTGGTAACTACTCACGTAGTCAGGCTGAAGCTGTTTAGGCTGAAGGCTGAAGAGGTCAGAAGAGCACGATTGCCGCACTTTGGCGGAGAAACAGCCGATTCTCGCACCAAACATTGCTTCAAAATGCGCCGTATTTCCGCTTTTCCTAACAGTCTTCAGCCTTTAGCCTACCCACCTGAGTAGTTACAACTTTTGAACCCACGAACGGTTAGGCTTGACCTATCGGTAAAGGACATTTACCATATATGGAGGCTTTTGGAAAGTGCTTTAGTGATAGGCTGGAAACATGGGATTGTTCATTTTTCCCCAAAAAACTGAGGGTCAATCATGCAACAGTATGATATTATAGTGAAAAATGGCACGATCCTGACTATGGACAACGAAAACTCGGTGTTTGAAAATGGCCAGTTGTGCGTGAAGGGAGATAGTATAGCTGAGGTCGGCGCTCTGGACGATAGATCTTTTAAAGCTAAGAAATTGATAGACGCTAAGGGTGGCCTGATCCTCCCCGGCTTAGTGAATGGCCATACCCATGCTGCCATGAGCCTTTTCAGGGGTCTTGCCGACGATCTTCCCCTGATGGAATGGTTGAACAACTACATTTTCCCTGCAGAAGGGAGGATGGATGCCGATTTTGTCTACACCGGCGCCCTGCTTGCCTGTGCAGAAATGATCATGTCCGGCACGACTACCTTTTGCGACATGTATCTTTTTGAGGATCAGGTGGCACAGGCGGCATTTCTGTCAGGCATGAGGTGTCTTGCGGGTGAGGTCCTTTATGATTTTACCTCTCCCAATTATGGAGAGATTGAAAAAGGTTTCGAATACACGGAATCGCTGATCCTAAAATGGCGGGGTAATCCTCTTGTTTCCATAGCTGTTGAGCCCCATTCGCTCTTCACCTGCAGCCCTGACCTCTTAACCCGGGCAAATGAGATGGCCTTGCACCATAACGTGCCGCTCATTATCCATGTTGCTGAGACCTTGTCTGAAATCGCCGAGGTAAAAAAGAGCTATGGCAAAACGCCGATTGAACACCTCGATTCCTTAGGCCTTTTAGGGCCCCGTCTAATTGCAGATCACGCTGTTCACTTGGATGAAGAAGAGATCCTGAAGATCGCCGAACACGACGTAAAAATTATTCATAATCCGGAGAGCAATATGAAATTGGCATCCGGCATAGCCCCCATACCTGAATTGCAGGCCCGCGGAGTGACAGTAGGGCTCGGGACAGACGGCTGTGCATCCAATAATAACCTGGACCTCTTTACCGAGATGGATATGGCGGCCAAGCTCCATAAGGTCAAGGCCATGGATCCAACACTGATGGACGCTGTTACAGTGCTCAGGATGGCCACCATTGAAGGGGCCAGGGCCCTTGGGCTGACTGACATAGCCGGTTCACTTGAACAAGGGAAAAGGGCCGATGTCATCATCGTTGACACGAATAAACCCCATCTGACACCGATGTATAACCCCTTTTCTCATCTCGTTTACTCTGCTCGTGGAAACGACGTCAGCCACTCCATCATCAACGGCCGGCTTGTAATGGAAGATCGAAAGCTGCTTACCCTTGATCTCAAAGATGTTATGGAACGGGCCAAAGAGAAATCGATGGCGGTTAGGGAATGGGTTTCGGATTGATGATTGTTGATTGTTGATTGCAGATTGAAACCTGATGTCTCGATTAGATCGTCAACAGGAATTTATCGGTGATTGCCAAAAAAAATAGCTTTATCGCGTTAGGAAGCAGGCTCAGGGGTGTTCCTGAAGTGCTGACCCTTGGGGTAAAGCCCAACTTTTTGGAATACACCCTTAAGGAACGAGAACTGATTTTGGGGGCCGGAATTATTCTGTTCCCCACCCTCAACTATGCCCAGTTTCTCACCACCTTAGGTAAAAGGATCTTTCCCAGCTTAGAGACATATCTCTATGCCGACGAAAAAATCAAACAGACAACCCTCTTTCAGATGTTGGGGATCTCTCACCCGCGCACCAAGATCTATTATCACCTCCATCATCAGGATATCCTCAAAGATTTCACATTTCCCTTTGTGGCCAAGATACCGAGGTGTTCCGCCCGGGGTAGAGGGATATTTAAGATCGATAACAGAAAAGAGCTTGAGGAGTATCTATCGCTTGTCAGGGTCGCTTACATTCAGGAATACCTGCCACATAAACGGGACCTGAGGGTGGTGCTTATTAATTATGAGCCTGCGTTGTCCTACTGGCGCATCAGTTCGCCAGGAGATTTCAGGACCAATCTGTCACAGGGAGGGAAGATCAGCTTTGACGATATCCCGTGGCAAGGCGTAGAGACAGCTCAAAACAGTGCGCGGAAGTGCAAACTGAATGACGTAGGGATCGATCTTATCAACTTCCAGGGCCGATGGTATGTTATTGAAGCTAATATGAAATACGGGCGTAAAGGATTGAAGATGAAGGGACTTGACCTTAAGGAGATCCTCAGGGGAAAACTTTTAGCCGGAGAGCTTTTTTAATGAAACGTATCCTTATTTATCTTTTTATTCTCCTGATTGTTCTCCCATCCGCTTTCTTGGGGTATTTCTATTACAGGGTGACCCAGGAGGCGGCCACTCGCATTGAGAGGGGAGCCATTGATCGGGTCATTGCCTCTGAAAGCCCGGTGTATTTTGGGGATGGACATACCCCCATTGGGGTCTTCTTTGAAATGACCCACAGGAAATACATCAGATATGAAGCTATCCCCAAGGTATTTGTGAAGGCCCTGATCGCGGCCGAAGACAGGAACTTTTTTGATCATATGGGGTTTGACATCAAGGCAATCATCAGGGCCTTTGTGGCCAATATCAAGACAGGGAAGGTGGTCCAGGGCGGAAGCACCATCACCCAGCAAACAGCCAAGAACGTATTCAAGCGAGAAAAGAGGACATATAAGACAAAACTAAAGGAGATGATGCAGGCCTTCCTTTTGGAAAGGAGATACACCAAAGAAGAGATCCTTGAGATGTATGCCAACCAGTTCTTTGTAACCGGTTATGGAAAGGGGCTCAGGATTGCAGCCCAGTATTTCTTTGGAAAAGATACTAAGGACCTTGACCTCGTTGAGGCAGCGTTTATTGTCGGTTCCTTAAAGGGGCCTAACAGATACAACCCGTTTATCAAGAAAACCCAAGCCCAAAAAGATGAGGCAAAACAACTCGCCGAGGCGCGCAAGGACTATGTGTTGGACAGGATGCTAAGTCTGAATTTCATCTCAAAGACCGAGTATGAGGAGGCAAAAGAGAGAGAGGTTCCATTCAAAGAGGGAAAAATCACATATCGTTTAAATGTTGTTATGGACTATATACGAAATCAGCTCGAATCCGATTATTTCAGGGAAATCCTGCAGGAACAGGGAGTGGACAACATTGCCACATCGGGGATCAGCATCTATACATCGGTAGACAAGGAAGTCCAGTATGCCGCCTTAATGAGTCTACGAAGGCATCTCCCGTTGATGGATGTTAAGCTGAATGGTTATAAGCCCTGGCAAGAAAAAGAAAAATGGGAAGTATTGCTTGAAAAGGGGCTTAAAAAACCGAAAGAGAACATCCCCTTTCTCGCCCAGATCACCTCTGTGGAGACAGCCAGGGATAAGTGCCACCTAATTGTGGCGTGGGATAAGGGTGGAGGGGTCATTGACTTTGAAGGGCTCAAACCAATTGGGGCGGCCTGGCTAAAGTCTAACGTAGGGAACTGGGCAAGATTTCAGAGGGAGCATGCCCCGATCCTCTTAAAGAAGCTCAGTGTGGGAGATCTGGTGCCGGTGCAGTTAATGATACCTGTCAAGACGCCCCCCGGTGAAAACCGGGATGCAAAACTGATGCTCTCTGCGATACCTGAGTTGGAAGGCGGGATTGTGGCCCTTCAGAGCGGGATGGTAAAGGCGATGGTGGGCGGATTTTTTGACCGCTATTTCAACCGGGCCGTTGATGCAAAGCGGCAATTGGGGTCAATTTTCAAGCCGATCGTCTATGCAGCGGCGCTTCAACTCAAATGGAATACCCTTGACCCTCTCAAGAACCGAAGAGAGATCTTTCGATTCGAGGGCACATCATATCTGCCCAGGCCTGATCATGAACCGAAAAGCGACACGGTTTCCATGGCCTGGGCCGGCGTCAAATCGGAAAACCTGGCAACAGTCTGGCTCCTTTACCACTTAACGGATCACCTTAATTTGAGCGAGTTCCGGCAAATTGTAAACCTTGTGGGGCTTGGCAGAAAGGAAGGGGAATCGTATCAGGCCTACAAAGGCCGAATAAGGGATCGATATGGTGTCATAGTAAACAGAGAAGCCCTGATGGAGGCCGCGTTTGAGGAGGCCAAAGACCAGGTCGAGACAGACATCATCTTTGAAGGACACGAGGGTATCTTAGACGACCTCCATCGGCTTCATTTTGATTTGGCTGAAAGCGCATCGGATATGGCGGAGCCAATAAGTCATCAGATCATGAGATACGACTTCCAGAGGCTTCGCAGCCTTGATCGGGAAATGAGAGCGCAGTTTCAAAGAGCCGTCCCTCAGACCCTCGGCCGTTTCTACCGGGCCGGAGAAGCGGGAGAGAGGGCCAGGATCATATACACAGATCACCCTGAATACTTAGCCCGGGACGATCTAATTCCCATCACCCCGGAATGGTTGATTGAAAAGGCTCAAGGTCCAAACATCGAAAAAAAGGTGTGGATTGATAATCTGATTCCCGCCGGGATATTGGACTCCATTGAGGCCCATATCAAGGCCAATTACAAGAAGCTTCTCACCCATGAGAGGTATAGCTTAGAGGTCCTCTCCAAGGTCAGGGACTTCCGGACCCTTGTGAATCTCTCTTTTGTGGTATATCTTTCAAAAAAAATCGGGATATCCACTCCCCTTGACCCGGTTCTTTCTTTTCCCTTGGGGCCAAATTCAATAAGTATAATGGAGGCTGCTCTGGTCTATGAGGCCCTCGCTACCGGCAAGGCCTATCCCCTTTCACCAGGGGGCGGGCCTGCCATGGTCCCTATTATTAAGAAAATCGTTGACAGGGAGGGTGAGGTCATCTGGGAGTATAGGCCTAAGCCCGAAAGGGTCTTGTCCAAAAGGGTTTCTACCCTGATCACCGAAATATTGGGGAAAGTGATGGAGAGAGGGACCGGACAGAAGGCCAAGGATGCTGTCCGGCTGTTTGACATCCCGATTCCCACTTTCGGAAAGACAGGGACGTCAAATCGGTTCACCAATTCCAGTTTTGTAGGCCTCATACCAGGCCCTGATTTCAGGACCGGCCAGTTTGATTTGGAGAACGGATATGTGATTGCCGCCTATACAGGTTATGATGACAATCGTCCCATGAAGGGAAAGCATTTAGCCATATACGGTTCATCCGGCGCTCTCCCTCTATGGATCGATACGGCAAATGCCATAGTTAGTTCCACTGATTTCAAGGAAGGGGTGCAGCCCGCCGATCTCGTATTTAGTCCTCTCGTGCGCCCTGAGGCCGACCATAAGGAATTTCGGAGGATTCCGGTTTCTCCTGTCACCGGCCTTCCAAAGAAGCCCTCCAAACAGGCCGCTGGTTCCTCCCCCGACGTAACAGTGCTTGCCGAGACAGAGGCGCATGGAGAAAAATTGAAGCTCAAAAGGCATTTTGAGCCGTTTTAATCCACAGATTTCGCAGACCCGCCTGCCATTGCAAGGCACGAGCGGGCAGGTTACACGGATTACTGTCAAATGAAGGGCAACGGGGTCATATATCATAACCCCCTAAATGCGAAATCTGTAGGGTTTAATTCCCCGCTGCTTGCGGCGGGGTAGTTCATTGGGGATGAAGCTGCCCCGGTTAAATGAGTGCCCGAACGAAAAGACTTCCTCATTTCGTAATCTTAATCATAATCGTAATCTTACTCAAAACGATTATGATTAAGAGTATGATTAAGAGTATGAATCCAAAAACAAATTTCAAAAATCAAAGTGATCAAAGAGGAATTAAATGAAACAATTAACAACGCTTCTCTTGATGTTTTTCTTAGCATACGCCTCAGGGTGCGCCGTCCCTCCAAAAAGGGAGGTAACGCTTGTACCCAAACCGGATGTGAGGGCCCCAACTGCCCCCCTGCTTTCCACCCATACCATTGATAAAAAAATAAGCTTTCTCAAGGGAATTGTAGCAAAAAAAGACCTGTCGGAAGAGGAGAGAAGAATAGCCACAGATCTTTTGGCTACTTACAAACTGACAAAAAAATTGGCCCCCGATCGTCTAACAAAAAAAGAATATCAAAGACTTATACGTTCTCTTTTTAGATCATTGATCCTGATGGACGAAAGATACTTTGAGGAAAAGAAGACTACGCTTGACTATTCAAGGGCCGTTACTCTTTTCGTCAATAAGAGAGATGAAATCATCAATCTCTATTTAAAAGGAGACTTCAAAGCTGTCATCAAACGCTCTCTTGAGCTGAAAGAGATCTTCGGTCCTGATGCCCTGACAACTGAAATCGGTCTCCTGTTTGCTTTAGCCCTGGCAAAGGAAGGGAACCTGGAGCAGGCAATTGAGATCGGAGAGGGGATTGCCAGCGAGCTTGATCAACTTCCTGATATCATCCAACTCCGTTCAAGAATCCCAATGGCAGCTTAAGTTGGGGAGGAAGGAGAAGGCGGTTCATACCTATGAAAAGCTGACCGACAATCAGGATGAAAGGATGGCCCTTATTCAGAATCTCAACTGGCAGATTAACCGGGCCATGAAATACGATAAGACTGATATAAGCGGATCCCTCCCGCCCGAACCTGCGCCTGATGTTAGTGTCAGGCAGGCCGATTATACCATTGACCAGCTTCTTAAGGAGGTTAGGTCTCTGGCTCGGAAACATGCGTACAGCGAGGCAAGGATCCTGTTACTAAGGGAGAGGATCAAGATCGAAGAGGGGCCTGAGAGCGAAATAATTGACAGGGAACTGGCAAGAATTGAGCAGCGAGAAGAAGAATTTGAAGAGCAAAAGCGGATCAGAGATGCTTACCTGAAACAAACCTTTGATGCGGCAAAAAGACTGATCGAGGAAGAGAAGTTTGAAGAGGCCGTCAATAAGCTGGATGAGATTAAAGATGCTCAGGATGTCACCGCTGAATCTGCGGCATTAAAGGAGCGCGCTGTTGAAAGCCACATCAACCAGGAGAGGAATCGGGCCGCAGAGATCTTTTTGGCAGCAAAGAAGACCAAAGACCCTTCCAAAAAGAGGGAACTCCTCAAATCGTCCTATGAAATACTCAATACCCTCATCGATAAATACCCGTTATCTCCTTTAAATCAAAAGCTGAAATCTCATCTAATCATAGTAAAAAAAGAGATCGAAAGGCTTCAATAGGATAGCCCCTTCTCCTCACCGGCATCCAAAAAACCTTCAATGGCCGGTAAAGGGAAAGAGAATTCAAAGGCGAATGCACGTATCGCCTTTCCCCTGAAGGGGTGTGAAAAGAAGCTT
>JAUWPC010000087.1 GCA_030611815.1 Desulfobacteraceae bacterium | reverse complement strand
GTAGAGGCGTATACGTTCGAGGTTGAGTTGGTGCGCTAAAAGCACTTCAGCGTTGAGCCGGGGGTTTTCAATCCCCTTGCTTTTTAGATAGTCGGTGGAAACCTTGAGTAGGTCTTTTATTTGCCATATTTTTGGAGGCATCTTTGAATTGAATATTGAATAGTGAATATTTAATATTTGTGGATTCGCTTCGCCCAGACTTTTTCAATGAAAAACGGGAAATCCCTTAAATTGTCAATCTTCAATTGTACCGGGGGTTGCTCAGTTCCCGTCGGACCTTTTTAGTGCTTCGGTCTGGAAGTGGGTGATTAAGGGTTCGATAACCAGTTCCAGATCTCCCTGGAGAAGGTCCTCTAATTTGTATAGGGTGAGCCCGATTCTGTGGTCAGAGACCCTCCCCTGTGGAAAGTTATAGGTCCTGATCCTTTCACTCCTGTCGCCGGAGCCTACCATCGTTCTCCGTTCCTCGGAAATTTTAGATTTCTGTTGGGCAGTTTCAAGATCTAACAGGCGGGACCTGAGAACCTTCATAGCTTTTGCCTTATTCTTGTGCTGGGATTTTTCATCCTGGCAGGTTACGACAAGTCCCGTAGGAAGATGGGTGATTCGCACGGCCGAATCAGTGGTATTGACATGCTGCCCCCCGCACCCGGAGGATCGGTAAACATCTATTCGCAGATCGTCCTGTTTGACCTGTACCTCTATTTCTTCAGCCTCGGGAAGCACCGCTACGGTTACGGCAGACGTATGTATTCGGCCTTGGGTCTCTGTCTCGGGGACTCGCTGGACACGGTGCACCCCACTTTCATATTTGAGCCTGCTGAATACCCGATTTCCTTCCACAAGGATTATGATCTCTTTTAACCCCCCGATTCCGGTCATGTGTTGACTGAGGATTTCTGTTTTCCATCCCCTTGATTCGGCATATCGGCTATACATCCTGAATAGATCGGCGGCAAAAAGCGCTGCTTCGTCCCCGCCTGTGCCTGCCCTTATTTCCAAGAGGATATTTTTGTCGTCGTTCGGGTCTTTGGGGATAAGGAGAATTTTGAGAGCTTGTTCGATTTTAGACAGGCTTGAACTTAGGTTATCAAGTTCTTCCTTGGCTAACTGTCTGATTTCAGGATCTGGATCATCGAGGAGCGATTGGTTGTCCAGAATCTCATCCTGAAGCGATTGATGTTTTCGGAAAGCGGTAATAATTGGGGTGAGCATGCTGTGTTCTTTGGCATATGTCTGGTAGGCCTTTTGATCCCGGACAATCTCGGGGTTGCCCAGATCGACCTCCAATTCATTATAGCGCTCTTCTATCTCTTTGACTTTGGCAAACATCACCGTGAACCTTTCATCGAAAAAGCCTGAGCAAATATAGGCGGGACACAGATATTCAATATTGACACCCATGTAAAAAGTCTTTTTTACATGGATTTAGGAATTCAGAAATTGCGAATTATTGTGAATGGTTAGGCCTAAGGCCGTTGCTCCAAATCCTGAGGTTTGCGACTTTTTGCGAGACCATCAATATTCAATTTGAGAGATTTACTCTGTTCCGCCGGGCAGTAATCCGTCCGCCATCGTGAGCCTACAGGCGAGAGGGGCGGGCAGGTTCAATGGATGGGGGGCAAAGGTCCTGACATCGGTTCAAAGGCCGCAATTGCTGTCTTAGGCTGACTTAGCCGTCAATCCTCTGTTTTGGCTTCTGTTTTGGTATCGGCGGATGCCTTGTTGAATTTGGCATACTTTCTCTTAAAGCGTTCTACGCGCCCTGCCGAATCGACCAGCTTTTGCTTGCCTGTAAAAAACGGATGGCATTTGGAGCAGATTTCGATATTAATCTCTTTGACAGTGGAACCGGTTTCAAATTCATGCCCACAGGCACAGCGCACTGTCGTCCTGTAATATTCCGGATGGAGCCCATTTTTCATTTTGTCAGTTTCTCCTGATTTTTTTAGTTAGTGTCCAAACGAAAACTAAGATTTTTCATTCAGGCGCTAGTTACTCATTGAGTCAAGAAAATCCTTATTATCGCTTGTTCCCTTGATTTTTTCAAGCAAGAATTCCATGCTGTCCACCGGGGTCAATGGCGCAAGCAGTTTACGCAAAATCCAGATACGGTGGAGATCAGCCTCCTCTAACAGAAGCTCCTCCTTCCTGGTCCCGGAGAGGTTGATATCAATGGATGGATAGACCCTCCTGTCACTCAGCTTGCGATCTAAATGGATCTCCATATTTCCAGTGCCTTTGAATTCTTCAAAGATGACCTCATCCATTCTGCTCCCGGTGTCAACGAGGGCAGTGGCAATTATCGTAAGACTCCCCCCCTCCTCAATGTTTCTCGCTGCTCCAAAAAAGCGTTTTGGTTTGTGGAGTGCGTTAGAATCCAGGCCACCGGAGAGGATTTTTCCGCTGGGAGGAACAACGGAGTTGTATGCCCTTGCTAATCGAGTAATGCTGTCTAATAGGATTAAGACATCAAGTTTGTGCTCAACCAGTCTTTTGGCCTTTTCAATGACCATTTCCGCTACCTGGACATGGCGTTGAGGTGGCTCATCAAAGGTAGAACTGATCACTTCGGCGTTAACGGATCGAGCCATATCAGTCACTTCTTCCGGTCTTTCATCTATGAGAAGTACGATTTTGTGAATATCTTTTTCGTTGGCCGATACGCTATTGGCAATATTCTGTAGGAGCATTGTTTTTCCTGTCCTTGGCGGTGCGACAATCAAGCCTCGCTGGCCTTTCCCGATCGGTGTCATCAGGTCCATAATCCTTGTGGAATAATTGTCGGTCTCGACCTCTAAGTGGATCTTTTCATCGGGGTAGAGAGGAGTAAGGTTGTCAAACAGGATCTTTTCCCTTGATATCTCCGGGTCCTGATGATTGACTTTTTCCACCTTTAAGAGGGCAAAATATCTCTCTGATTCCTTTGGTGGCCGGATCTGTCCTGCAACTGTGTCCCCCTTTCTCAAGTTAAATCGACGAATCTGGGAGGGAGAGATATAAATATCGTCAGGGCCCGGAAGGTAATTGGCGTCAGGTGCCCTCAGAAATCCGAAGCCATCCGGGAGGATTTCCAGGACACCCTCACCATATATCAAACCATTTCGCGCGGAATGGGCCTGAAGCAAAGAGAAAGTGAGATCCTGCTTTCGCATCCCGGATGCGCCCTCAATATTAAACTCCTTCGCCATTTCCGTCAGTTCGCTGATCTTCATTTCCTTAAGTTCAACTAAATTCATGCTTTTTCTCCATTAAGACATTTTTGATGCGCCCGTAAAAACCTCTCAACCACTTAACCAGGCCTGTAATTTGTTTTTGGATTCATACTCTTAATCGTACTCTTAATCATAATCGTTTTGAGTAAGATTACGATTATGATTAAGAGTATGAAATAGGGAAGTTATTTCGTCCAGTATCTAGTTAGCCCGGAGGGCGTTTTTCCAAGGCCTAAACTTTTTGAGTTTCTTTGAGACCATCATATTTGCTCTGCCTAAGGTTTGGCTATTTTCGACCGGAGAGAACCTGGAGATCAAGAAAGGTTGGCTATAACGACATACGCGGAAAGACATCAAAATGCCTTGTGGAGGCCAGAGCGTCGAGCCTTATAAAACCTTTTATGTGCGTTAGAGAAGGTTACTCAGCAGAGTTGTTATGAAGTCTATACAGATGTCCGGTCTATACCGAATCCCCCAAAAGGAAGGAAAATATTTAAGATTTAATAATTATAGTTGTTTTATCCTTTATGTCAAGGGTTTTTGGAACGAGTATGCTAAATCGTGAGAATGTAACCTGTCCTCGATAATTCATAATCATACCTTTTTTACGGTCTGCTTTAAGGATGTTCGGATTATGATTACGATTAAGATTATGAGTAAGAGAATAATCTAAGGCCAAAAAGATTATACTCAAATCATGATTTCAGATCCAGCTGTTCTAAGACCTCCAAGGCATGTTTCATGTCATCCGGAAGTGGGGCTTTGAATTCCATATAACTTTTGTTCACCGGATGGACAAAACCTAAACGTTTGGAGTGAAGCATTTGTCTTTTTAGGTTGAGCAGGGGGCCGTTTTTTTGGGGGAAGCGCTTTTTCCACCAGTTAGGCCCATATCCATAGACAGGATCTCCTGCAACAGGGTGACCTATGTGGGAGAGGTGGACGCGGATCTGGTGGGTCCGACCTGTCTTTATGGAAATAGAGAGGAGTGAAAAGCCCATTTCGAATTCCGCCAATTTTTGCCACAGGGTTAAGGCCTTCCTTCCCCCGGAGAGTACGACCGTCATCTCTTTTCGCTTTGAAGGGTGTCGAGCAATAGGGAGGGCGATCTTCCCCTCCTCACCGTGGATTCGTCCATGTACGAGAGCTAAGTATTGCTTTTTAACCGAGCCGGATTTGAATTGTTGAGCGAGAGATGCGTGGGTCCGGTCATCTTTTGCCGCAACCATGAGCCCGGAGGTATCCTTATCGAGCCGATGTACAATGCCTGGCCTTAGCTCTCCCCCGATCCCGGAGAGGTCTTTGCAATGTTTAAGAAGGCCGTGGACAAGGGTTCCAGTTGAATGCCCCGGGGCCGGGTGAACAACGACCCCCGCCGGTTTTGATAAAACAATTAAGGAAGAGTCTTCATGGATAATTTGGAACTCTACCTCATCGGGTGTAAGATCCGGGAGAGTTGGGGGCGGGATTGTGAGAGAAACCCGGTCCCCGGCCTTCAATCTGTGGCTTGGCTTTGAAGGGCGATCGTTTACCTCAGCGTGTCCATCCCTTATCAGCGCCTGTATCCTCGCTCGAGACAGACCCGGTGAGCTGTTACAAAGAAAAACATCAAACCGAGTACCTTGAGCGGTCTCAGGGATGTCATAGCAAAATGTGTTAGCTGTCTTCTGGGTTACTAACAAGATGTTGACTATTGCAGGGATCGTAAAATAGTAGAGTAATTGAGGCCCAACTGAGGCGCGATTGATTAGTATATACAAATCAGGAAAACATTTTATCTAAATCCTTTTCTACCTGTGATTCTTTAATCTCTTTGGAGAGGGATATCTCCTTGACTAAAAGAGTCCTGGCAGTATCCAACATTTTTCTTTCCCCGAAAGAAAGTTCTTTGTTCAGCCTTAGAAGCAACAGATCACGATACACTTCGGCTACTTCGAAGACGGAACCGGTTTTAATCTTGTCCATGTAATCCCTGTAACGCCGGTTCCAGGTCTGATTGTTAAGGGTAACATCTCTCTTTTCCAGGATCGTGAAGAGCTTTGGAAGTTCTGTTTTGGCGATGATCTCCCTCAAACCTACGTTGTCCACATTATTGGTAGGAATCATGATAATCATGTTATTATCGAGAATGCGCATAACGTAAAAATCCTGCGTGCAACCAGAGATTTCCTGGGATTCTATCCTTTCGATTATACCGACGCCATGCGCAGGATAAACGGCTAAATTACCTACCTGAAACATTTATACCTCCTCACAATGAAATACTGAGGGATCAAGGGGCCAAGAAACACACACCTCAATTCCTCACAGCCGTAAGCCCATTGGCAAAAGGACAAGGCCTTTTGCCAATGGGCTATGGTGTATCGTTTTATCCACCAAACAAAGAAAGCAAGTAACCCACATCCATGTCCTTAAGGAGAGGTGCAGTAACCAAGGCGACCACGGCCATCAGCTTGATCAAGATGTTCATGGCAGGACCGGAGGTGTCTTTAAATGGATCACCAACCGTATCCCCCACCACGGCGGCCTTGTGGTTATCAGAACCTTTTCCGCCTAAGTTCCCCTCTTCGATCCACTTTTTCGCGTTGTCCCAGGCACCGCCGCCATTGGCCATGAACAGGGCCAGGAACGCGCCCATAATCACGGAGCCCAAAAGCATACCGGCTAAGGTCTCTTTGCCTAAGAGGAAGCCGACGGCAACAGGGGTCAGAATAGCCACGAGGGCGGGGGCGACCATCTCTTTCAGGGCGGAGTTCGTCGCAATCGCTACGCAGGTTGTGGAATCGGGCTTGACGCCCTCTTTTCCTTCTAACAGCCCGGGGATTTCCCTGAACTGGCGACGGATTTCTTCCACGATGGCGAAGGCCGCCTTACCGACCGAGGTCATGGTAAGGGCCGCGCATGTCATTGGGACCATGCCGCCGATAAACATCCCGATAACCACCATCGGGTTGTCGATCATAACGGCGCCGAGATTGGCTGCCTGTGTATAGGCCACAAAAAGGGCCAGGGCGGTAAGGGCTGCGGAACCGATGGCAAACCCTTTTCCGATGGCAGCGGTCGTGTTGCCAAGGGCGTCGAGGCTGTCGGTGATCTTCCTGGTTTCAGGGCCAAGACCTGCCATCTCAGAGATACCGCCCGCATTGTCAGCGATGGGGCCATAGGCATCCACGGTCATGGTTGCGCCTACCGTTGCCAACATGCCAACGGCAGAAAGGCCTATGCCGTAAATCCCAGCGGTCGTATATCCGACAAAGGTGGCCACGCAAATACCGAGAATCGGAAGCCAGGTGGACTGCATACCGACGGCCAGGCCTGCAATGATAACGGTAGCCGCACCGGTCTTGGTCTGCTCGGCAATACGTCTGACCGGAGGACCGGATGTGTAATATTCGGCAAGGAGACCGATGGCAATACCGCAAAGCAGGCCGGAAAATACTGCCCAGAAGGCGCCCATAGGCATACCGAGAGACTTGGTAACAAGTATGGTAAGACCCACAAAGATGATCGCAGCCACAAAGGTTGTGTATCTCAGGGCCCCCGCGGGACTCCCTTTCTGGAAGATTTTGATGGAAAAGACACCCACAAACGAGCTGAGTAATCCCACCATGACTACTAAAATAGGCATGGCCATATATTTCAGTTTGATGGCCGTCGTGGATAGGCCTTCCAGAACAGGGAATTCTTTGACGAACGCCGCAAGGGTTTCTGGTGTATTGATGGTCAGTGTCGCTGCAATGGCTATGGTGGCAATCACGGAACCAACAAACGACTCAAAAATGTCAGCGCCCATCCCGGCAATATCACCCACATTATCACCCACGTTGTCGGCAATAACGCCCGGGTTCCTGGGGTCGTCTTCGGGAATGCCTGCTTCCACTTTACCCACCAGGTCAGCCCCTACGTCCGCGGCCTTGGTAAAGATACCGCCACCGACACGGGCAAACAGGGCAATGGAACTGGCGCCCATTGCAAAGCCGTTAATGTAAAGGGCTGTGTCAGGGCTTCCCCCATAGACCCAGAACCAGAACCCTAATCCGATGAGTCCAAGGCCCGCAACAGCGAGACCCATGACAGAACCGGAAAAGTAAGAGATGTTGAGGGCCTTGGCCTGCCCGAATTTATTGGCGGCCTCTGCGGTCCTGGAGTTACCCCGGGTGGCTGCTGTCATGCCTGAAAACCCGGCGACCATGGATAAAAGCGCACCTGTCACAAAGGCGATAGCGGTTTGCCACGCAATAAAACTCAAAAGGATACACACAACGGCAATAAAAATAATTAGAACAGAATACTCCCTCTTCAAAAAGGCCATCGCGCCTTTATGAATCGCATCCTCGAGTTCCTGCATCAGAGGAGTGCCATTCGGTTGTTTTTTGACATAATTGTATATCAGCCAGGCGATGATAAGACTCAAGATCCCTATGAAGGGAGCATAAATGGTTAATCCCTGCATCAGTTTTTTTCCTCCTTATTCACTAAATTCTGGCAATTGATTTGATTCATTGCCGATTCAACCCCTTCCAAAACAAATAGTTCACATGCGTTAACGGCCACCCGGATGGCTTCTTGTGCAAGCCCCTTTTCATCGGCATAAAAGGGAGCAAGGACATAATTTTCTACGGTTTCTCCGTACCGCGGATGACCGATGCCGACCTTGACCCGGCAAAATCCTGCGCTCCCCAGATGGCGGATGATGGATGACACGCCTTTGTGCCCACCGGCCCCGCGATCCCTGACGACTCTTATCCTTCCCAGGGGGATGTCCAGGTCGTCATGGACAACTAAAATCCTGCCGGTCTCCAAGGCATAATAGTCAGCACAGGCCCTGACCGATTCACCGCTCAGGTTCATAAAGGTCAGGGGGCAAAGAAGTATGATATTATTTCCCCGGAATGCCGCCCGGGTGGTTTTTGCACGGAAGCGACGGCTGTTCATAGACAGCCCCAGATCCTTGCGCCACAGGTCGACAACCTTAAAACCTATGTTATGTCTTGAAGTTTCATATCCCGGCCCGGGATTGCCGAGGCCCACAATTAAGCACAAATCTTAGTGTTACCGTTCACCCCCTTTCTTTTCTTCCTTTGATTCTTCGGCGGTTTCCTCTTCTGAGACTGCCGTTTCTTCTTCGATTCCCTCTTCAAGCCCTTCTTCCTCTTCTTCTATTCCTCCGCCAGGTGCGGAAACGACGGCAACGGTTAGATGGCCCTCTTCTGCACACCTGATCCCTTCCGGAAACGCGATGTCTCGAATATGTACAGTGTCTCCTATGTTCATTTCAGAGACATCTATATCCAAAGAGTCTATCAAACTATCGGGGAGACAGGAGACGGTAATATCTCTTCTGATGTGCTGCAGAAATCCATCCTCCTCCGTTACACCTATCGGGGTATTAACAAGGGTGACGGGGATGTCCACGGTAATTTCCTTGTCCATGGAGATTTCGTAGAAGTCGGCATGAAGATAGGCGCCGTTAACAGGATCGACCATGAGATCTTTAAGCATTGCCTTCCTGGTTTCTTCCCCATGGTCCGATTTGATTTCAAGATCGAGAATGACGTTCTCGCCTTTGCCCTGTTTTGTAATACGCACAAGTTCAGGGTAATCCACGGTCAACATAATCGACTCAGTTGCAGGTCCATAAAAAATGGCTGGCAACTGATTGTTTTGTCTTAATTTTCTGGCTGCCCCTTTGCCTGTATTTTCTCTAACATGGGCAGCGAGTGCTAATTGACGCATTTGGTCCCTCCGGTATTAATAAAATTTTTCACAAATGAAAAACGCCTGATTCCTCCAGGCGTTTTCGACATCTAAACAAACAAAGTGCTGACTGAATGAGAGCTGTGACTTCTCTTGATGGTTTCCCCTAAGAGTTCTGCTATCGACAGAACGACGGCCTTTTGGCACCCCTTGGCCTTGTTATTCAGGGGGATGGTGTTGGTGATGATTAGGCTGTCAATGGGTGAGGCGTCTATTCTTTCAATGGCTGGCCCCGACAGGACAGCATGAGTGCAGCAGGCATGTATCTTGTGTGTGCCTCTCTCCCTGAGCGCCATCGCGGCCTGGGTCAATGTCCCTGCGGTATCGACCATATCATCCAAGATGATAGCGGTTTTGCCCTTTACTTCGCCGATGATGTTCATTGCCTCAGCGATATTAGGGGCTTCGCGTCTTTTATCTATGATGGCCAAGGATGCGGCAAGGCGCTTGGCAAAGGCACGGGCCCTTTCCACCCCGCCGGCATCTGGCGAAACGATAACCAGATCGTCTTGAAGATTGTCTTGTATATATTTGAGCAAGATCGGGGCGGCAAAGATGTTGTCAACCGGGATGTTAAAGTAGCCCTGGATCTGTCCTGCATGCAGATCCATTGACACCACCCTGTTTGCGCCTGCCACCGTGATCAGATCGGCAACAAGTTTGGCGCTGATCGGGACCCTCGGTTTCACCTTTCGGTCCTGCCGGCTATAACCGTAATAGGGGATCACCGCGGTGATTCGTTCGGCGGATGCCCTTCTCATGGCATCCATTATGATCAAGAGCTCCATAAGGTTGTCATTGACAGGGGTGGAGGTGGATTGAACTACAAACACATCCCGCCCCCTTATGTTTTCCCCGATTTCTACCTGGGTCTCTCCGTCGCTAAAGGTTTTCGCCACGATCTCGCCCGGTTTGATTCCAAGGTATTCACATACCTCAAGGGTTAAGGCAGGATTTGAGTTGCCACCGAAAAGTTTTATCTCCTGGTCCAAAGCAGGTCCTCTAAAAAAATAAGTGCCTAAAGTTAGAACGCGGCAGATTCATCTTGAAACCCCGAGCGATTCAAGCCGTACCCTGTAACGCATATAACCTTAGTGCCCGGCGTATTGCTAAAAGAGGTGCAGAGCAACTCAGTGAACGGTTATGATACAACTTTAGTTCACTTTAGGCACTTACCCTTTGGCTGGGGTGGGAGGATTCGAACCTCCGAATGCGGGCTCCAAAGGCCCGTGTCTTACCACTTGACGACACCCCAGTACAGAGGTCAGTGTCAAAGGTCTCTTATCGGGAATCAGGTAAGGCCCTCTGCCAAAAAAATATCTCCAATATCAAGGGAGGTCAAATCTGTTTTTGCCTGGCGGGCTCGATCTTTTGATTCAAAAACCCCGAAGACACTCGGCCCGCTGCCTGACATCAAGACCCCATTGGCCCCTGAATCCATTAAAGTCTTTTTTATATCCTCTATGGCAGGGAAATGGGAAGCGGTAACCCTCTCTAAATCATTATCCAGAATGCGACCAATTACAGACGCTTTTTTCTTTAAATTGGTGATGATAAACTGATATTCATCTTTTGTCAACTCTAATTCCCCTGTGCTCTCTAATGGTGACCAATTAAGGTTCCCATAGACCCAAGCGGTGGAAACCCTGATTGGCGGTGTCACGATAATATACCATAATTTTGGCCATTTTTCAATCGGTTCTAAGATTTCACCAATCCCCCTAACTATGCATGGCTTCTCGGTCAGAAAGAACGGGACATCTGCTCCCAGGCCGAGGGCTAATTCGGCTAACTCTCTTACCGAAAGCGGGCATGACCATATTTGGTTTAAGGCCTTGAGCACGCACGCTGCATCGCTGCTGCCACCGCCCAAACCGGCTGCAACCGGGATATTCTTTGTTAGTTTTATCGAAAGCCCATGGTCAATCCCGGTGTGAGCAAAAAAGGCCTGTGCTGCCCGGCATGCAAGGTTTTCTTTGTCAGCGGGCGCTGAAAAACCCTCACATGATATCGTGATTAGGTTGCGAGAAGTTATTTGTAGTTCAATCCGGTCATAGAGGCTTACAGGCGTCATGATGGAGACTAAATTGTGGTATCCATCGGGTCTGCGGCCCGTGATTTTCAATCGAATATTGAGCTTGGCAGG
>JAUWPC010000024.1 GCA_030611815.1 Desulfobacteraceae bacterium | reverse complement strand
ATTGGGGGGCCAAATATATGGGAAAAGAATAAAACAATCTCAAACTCCATAGAAATTAGCAATGGAGTAATTCAAAATCCAAAAATTCTTTCATTCCAAAATCGCGAGAAAGAATATCCACACAAATTTCGTTAATGAATTTTATGACAATAACTTTTTACATCTTATTTTTTTCTATATCCTTCATCTGCTGGATTTTCCGGGCAAAAAGGCTAACTTACGTCTGGCAGTGTTGAATGTTTTTGGCGGATGTGCCATGCTGGAGTAATGCACGAAAGATTGACCTGCGGCCTCACCCATCAAGAAAGCCGATCAGCATAAACCGCAAATGGGATAAGACCGATAAGAGTGATGAGAATGTTAAAATATCTACCATTAAGCATCCTGCTTCTCAGCATGGCCTTGATTTTGCCGGCATGTTCCAGCGACAACAATATCGAACCTGCCTGTGATTCTGTTCTGGTTATCCTCGGTCTTGACCGTAAGGACGGAGACCTCGCTGATTTCGTTGATCAGGTTTCTACCCCGGATTCCCCATCGTACGGCCAGTACCTCACAATGGAGGAAATCGCTGAACAATTCGGCACAAGTCCCGAAGTGGTGCAAACCGTCTCCGAGTTCCTGGAAGAGTGGGGAATGTTTGAAACAGAATTAGGACCGACCGGTGGCACCCTCACCTGCAAGGCCTGTGTGGAGACCGCCAAGATGCTCTTTTGCTACAAACCGGACGCTGAAACCCAGTCACTCTGCATACCGCCTCAACTCCAGGGAAGGGTGCAGGAGGTCCTGGTGATTTCGTCCACATCGTCAACAACCATCGACAACCTCTCTGTGGAGAGCAGACAGGTGAGTCAAGATACGGGTGAAAGGTCGACCGGGACCCCGGAAGGGTGCAAAGCAGGTGTGGATACCGGCGGTTTCACTCCGAACCAGTGGCTTACGGCATACGGCATTGACAAACTGCATGAAAAGGGTATGACCGGTAAAGGGATACGGGTAGCCATATTAAACAGCACTCCCTGGCACGCAGAAGCACTCAAAACATACACCGAGTGCTTCTCCATACCCGATCCCAATTCACACATTGTTCAATTCCCATTCGTGAAACCATTCTCATACATAGAATCGGAGATGGACATAGAGATCATTATTACTGCGGCCCCTGATCTTGACCGTGTAACCACGTTCTCGGGAGTGTCGAACGTGGGACCAACCCTGGTATATGTGCATATGGCAGTGCTTGACGCTAATCTCATGGGTGACACCCTGCCCCACGTGGTTTCATCGTCTGGCGGGGTTTGTGAAAACTCCCTTACCAAAGACGAACTTAGCCTTCTGGAGCACCTCTTTATGTCTGGATGCGCAGCCGGAATTACATATGTCGAAGATTCCGCAGACCTGGGTTTCCAGGGCGATTGCGGGGGGACCGGCGCAAACTATCCCACAAGTTCCCACTATGTAACAGGCGTCGGAGGAACATCCATGACCCTCACCCCCTCCAACGAGATTGAGAACCAGACCGTATGGAATGACGGCATTGACGGGATCAGCGGCGGAGGCCCAAGCTCTATTTTCCCTCGTCCTGATTGGCAGGGCACACCCCTCTTTGATCCCTTTAGTGGTTACGGTCGCCTTACTCCTGATGTGGCTTTTTTTGCCTCTGAGGCCCACCCCGGATATGCCATCTACGGACCGACTTTCGGTCCTTTTGATACTAACCTCATCTGGACTACGGGAGGTGGCACAAGCGCTTCAGCACCGCTTCTGGCAGGTATTGTGGCACTCCTGAACCAACAATTGATCGCTGAGGGGAACCCCGCGCTCGGCTGCATCAACCCACTTCTCTATAAAATCGCATCTGATCCGGAACAGTACAACAAGCTCTTCTGGGATATTACGGACGGAACCAACGGGGGCGATACCGTGAGGACCGGTAAGGCGACGGAATTCTACGATCTTGCCACCGGGTTGGGATCGTTGAAAGCCGATGCCATTGCAGAGTATTTGAAGGCCCATCCTCCAGGTTCATGAACAACCCAGGGCCACGCCTATTCATAACGAAAGCTTACGGTTCAGGGCGCGTATGATCATGCTGGACCCGCTTTTATTCTGTCAGAGAACTTAGATGCGGTATGTGGATATTCTGACGCAAAAAGATATTCCCGTGTACAGCTACAGAATAATCAGATATGCGCTTTTTTGTGCCAACGTTCGATGCTACAATTCCTTAATGCCTCCGGAATTTCAAAAGGCCGGAAAACAGATGGCTGCAAAACCAATTGTTGACTATTTTCGGAGGATTTGCGATGCTGACTTAATGCACGCTATCTTACACTCAAGGGATCCCTCTAAATCCTGAAAGTTTGAGTGGAAATCATGTTAAACTGATGTGATGTCTCTGGTGATAAAAACAAAGCCCTTCAAGACATAATCTAAACCAAGAAATGGAAGACTAATAGGAATTGCAAAGGCTTCATACACAGTGTCCAAGACACAAAAGGTATGAGCTTTTTCATTTTGAGGGCATTTTGAGGACTTTCTAATGACTAAAAAGCCAACATATGAAGAATTGGAACAGAGGATTAAAGAATTAGAGGAAGAAACCTTTGACCGCAAGAAGGCGGAGGAAGCATTGCGGGAGAGTGAGGAAAAATTCCGAGCCTTAGCTGAAAACCAACATGATGTTGTGTGGACTGTTAATGAGAATTTGGAAGTCGATTATATATCCCCATCATGTTTTAGAATGACAGGTACGACTGTTGAAGAAACAATGGGAATGAATCCGAAGGAATTTTATACAGAAGAATCTTACCAAAGAGTAATGATGAAACTTGCTGAAGAAAGACAAAAATCCGCAAACGAAATACAACCGGGTGTTCTTGAAGTTGACCAATACCATAAAGATGGACATCTTTTTCCTGTTGAAATAACTTGTACGCCCATAATTATTGATAATAAGTTTATTGGAGTACAAGGCATTACAAGAGATATTACGGAAAGGAAAAAAGCAGAAGAAGAGATCAGAAAACTTTCTATAGCAGTGGAACAAAGTCCATCCGTCATTGCAATCACAGATTTGAATGGAGACCTGGAATATGTAAATCCTAAATTTACGGAGTTAACAGGATATACCAGCGAAGAAGCTATAAGTGAAAACCCACGAATTCTGAAATCCGGTGAGCAAGCTGATGAGATGTATAAAGAATTGTGGGAAACAATTTCATCCGGTAAAATATGGCGTGGAGAGTTTCATAATAAGAAAAAGAATGGAGAATTATTCTGGGAAGCTGCTTCCGTTTCTCCCATTTGTGATAAGCAAGGGAAAATTACCGGTTATATAAAAGTTGCTGAAAATATTTCCGAGCGCAAGCTGGCAGAGGAGGCCTTGCGGGAGAGCGAGGAAAAATACCGAACCATCCTTGAAAGCATTGAGGATGGGTATTATGAAGTTGATATCGCTGGAAAGTTGACATTTTTTAATGATTCATTGTGTAAAATCCTTGGATATTCAAAAGATGAATTAATGGGCATGAACAACCGGCAGTATACGGACAAAGAAACTGCAAAAAAAGTATATCAAATCTTCAACAAAGTATACACCACTGGGATTCCTGAAAAAGGCTTTCACTGGCCGATTATAAGAAGAAAAGACGGCATGAAAGTAGCCGTAGAGGCTTCTGCATCACTAATAAGAAATGTAAAAGATGAGCCAATAGGGTTTAGGGGTATTGTTAGGGATATTTCCGAGAAACGGAGGCTTGAAGCCCAACTCCAGCAGGCCAGTAAGATGGAGGCTATTGCCACTTTGGCCGGCGGTGTTGCCCATGAATTTAACAATGCCCTGATGGGGGTTATGGGGAATATTGAACTGCTTAAAATGAATTTTCCTGAAGATGCGGGGGGAGACAAGTATTTTGAGGCAATGAAGGATTCCGGTCATCGGATGTCCCGTTTGACCGACCAGTTGTTGGCCTATTCACAGGGGGGGAAATATCAACCAAGAGATCTGAAATTGGATGATTTTGTTGTGATAGAAACATTGCCAATTTTGCAACATGACATCACCCCCACAGTCAGGGTGGAAACGCATTTTCCAAAAGATATCTCATATATTAGTGCCGACTATGCCCAGATGCAGATGGTCCTCTCTGCCATATTGGCCAATTCAAATGAGGCTATAGAAGATGAGGGCCTTATCAGAATAACTGCTGAAAACAAAGATCTTGACGAGGATTTTGCAAAACAGCATCCCGGTCTTAAGCCTGGTCCCTATGTTTGTCTTACTATCGAGGATGACGGTAAGGGTATGGATGAGGAAACAAAAACCGGGATATTTGAACCCTTTTTCACCACCAAGTTTCAAGGCCGCGGGATGGGGATGGCCGCTGTATATGGAATTGTGAAGAATCATGATGGCTGGATCTCTGTGGACTCTGAATTGGGAAAGGGAACTACAGTCCGGATATATCTGCCTGCCATAAGCGCAGGGAGCAAGGAGCAGGAAGCAAAGGCAGGCGAGCAACCGGAGATCGAACTGGCCATCGGTGAAGGGACCATTTTGATGATTGAAGATGAAGATGTGGTTATTGAAGTTACCCAGACTATGTTAGAGATGTTAGGATACCGGGTTATGGTAGCCAAGACTGGAAAGGATGCCATCCATATAACCGAAACCTTTGATGGCCAGATTGACCTTGCTCTATTAGATATAAAATTGCCTGATATGGAAGGCGGAAAGGTCTATCCTCTTATCATGAAAGCCCGCCCGGACCTTAAGGTGATTGTTTTCAGCGGGTACTCCATTGAAGGCCCTGCACGGAAGATTTTGGATGCAGGGGCTCAGGATTTTATCCAAAAACCCTTTTCGCTTGCGACATTGTCAGAAAAACTTAAGGAGGTGTTGGAGGGGAAATAAGAGACTTGATCTCTCCCGACATTTTCCTCCAAATACTCGTTTTTCCCTCCCGAATGATGTGATCAAGAGGTTATAATTGTCTGCAGCTTGATTGTGTCTTGTAGTTTTCCGGTTTGTCACTGAGGTTAACAATTTGTAAGGAATCGAATCATGGTCAGTCTCATGCCAAAAACTTACGTGTCGAGGCTAAAGGATTTCATCGATAGGAGGACGATCCCTCCAGGCCTTACTACCGATGACGGAATAAGGTACTGGCAAGAACGCCTTGTGTTGGTTTTTATTTTTGTCGGTGCTGTCTTTGGGCTTTTTGTTTATCTTCCCAGCGTTGCACTTTCCATTAAGGAAGATCTATGGAGCGTGGCAATTGCTGATACGATTATATATGCCTGGGTGGTTATCCTCTTTTTTCGCCGGTCTATTCCCTTTATGGTTCGTGCTATTACCGTTTCCCTTACCGGCTATATCCTCGGAATGGTACTATTGCTGACCATAGGGCCTTTCGGTGGCGGTCCTGTGTGGCTATTTACTTTTCCGGTTATAGTGGCCATTCTCCTTGGGCTTCGGATTTCACTGATTGCTCTCGCGATAAATGCAGTAACATTAATCATCATTGGTATATTATTGCAATTTGGTTACGTGGACTGGGACTACTCCACAATCAACCCTGTTGAAAAATGGATAGTCATAAGCCTGAATTTTCTGCTCTTAAACAGCATAGTCACCATATCCATTGGACTTATCTCAGGAGGCATACAGGATTTACTGAAGCGCCAAAAGTCAATGCTGGAATCATTGGAAAAAAGTGAAGAAAAATTTAGAGTTCTGTTTGAATTCGCGCCTGATGCATACTATTTGAACGATTTAGAAGGCACTTTTATAGACGGCAATAGGACTGCGGAGGAATTACTTGGCTATAAAAAAGAAGAGTTAATCGGGAAGAGTTTTTTGGAGCTGAATCTTTTGTCGCCAGACCAATTCCCAAAAGCAGGTGACCTCTTGGGCAAGAATTTAGAGGGAAAAGCAACCGGACCGGATGAGTTCATTTTGAACAGGAAAAATGGCGAAACGGTTTTGGTAGAAATAAGGACCCTCCCTACAGAAATAGATGGGCAAAACATTGTTTTAGGTATTGCACGGGACGTTTCAGAACGTAAGCGGTTAGAAACAAGCCTTCACAAAGCTCAAAAGATGGAGGCTATCGGCACATTAGCAGGGGGGGTAGCGCATGACCTGAACAATGTTCTGGCAGGGCTTGTGAGTTATCCTGAGCTCATGTTGATGAACATGCCTGAGGATTCCCCCTATAGACAATATATATTGAAAATTCAGAAGTCAGGAGAGAAAGCGGCTGCTATTGTGCAGGATCTGCTGACTCTCGGAAGAAGAGGCGTTGCTATCACTGACGTGGTGGATCTGAATGATGTTATCGCTGAATACTTGAAAAGCCCCGAACATGAAAAACGTCAATCGTACCATCCCGGAGTTCATATAGAGACCCATCTTGAAAAAGATGTCCTCAACATACTGGGATCATCCACTCATCTCTCTAAGACCGTCATGAACTTGATTTCCAACGCTGCCGAGGCCATGCCCGAAGGCGGGAAGCTAACTGTATCCACGGAAAACCGATACATTGATAGACCCATAAGAGGTTATGACGATGTAAAGGAGGGCGATTACGTTGTTCTGACTATCTCCGACACCGGGACAGGTATTGCCCCGGAGGATATAGAGAAGATCTTTGAACCGTTCTATACCAAAAAGAAGATGGGGAGAAGCGGAACCGGGCTCGGCATGGCTGTGGTATGGGGAACGGTAAAGGATCATAACGGATATATCGATGTCCAAAGTACTGAAGGGCAGGGAACAACTTTCACTCTTTATTTTCCGGTCACTCGTGAAAAATTGCCTGAAGATAAACCCTCTTTAACCGTTGAGGCTTATAGCGGTAATGGCGAATCCATTTTGATTGTGGATGATGTGGAAGAACAAAGACAAATAGCCTCCGGTATGTTAAAAGAGTTGGGTTATTCGGTCGTATCGGTTTCAAGTGGGGAAGAGGCCGTTGAATATCTGAAGACCAATAAAGTCGACTTATTGGTATTGGACATGATTATGGACCCGGGTATGGACGGCCTCGACACCTACAAAACAATTATTGAACTCCATCCAGGGCAGAAGGCGATAATCGCGAGTGGGTTTTCTCAAACGGACCGTGTTAGAGAGGCTCAGAGTCTGGGTGCAGGAGCGTATATAAGAAAGCCATTCTTGCTGGAAAAGATCGGCATTGCAGTTAAGAAAGAATTGGAACCTTGAGCCCGTGAACGCCTATTATTGATTTAAGGTGACCATGCCTGATATCAAACAAGAAATCCTGGTTGTTGATGACGAACCTTCAGGAGGTGATGTGGTAGCAGCTTTTTTGAGTAGAGAGGGATACCAGTCATTAGTCTGCACCCACCCCCAAGAGGTCTTAGCCTCCTTTGAAAAGAACCGTTTTAGCCTGGCATTCGTGGACATCAATCTCCCGGGCATGAGCGGATTGGAGCTGGCATCAAAACTGAAGGAAATCGATCCACGTATCGAAATTGTCTTTATGACCGGGTATGGCACATTCGATAATGCCGTGGAAGCCATAAAAATCGGAGCTTATGACTACCTGCGAAAACCCTTTGGGATTAATGAGCTAAATCTTTGTCTGAGGCGGTTTCAAGAACGACAGGCCCTCACAGAACGTCTTGAACATTCAGAACGACGGTATTTCAGCCTGGTTCAAAGTATCCCTTCTATCATTTTTGTTATTCATGATGACCTGAGCCTGGACTTTATTAACAGTGCCTCAGAACCAATATTAGGCTATACGCCGGAAGAGGCTATGGCTGATCCCAATTGGATAATGAAAATAATCCATCCGGACGACCGAGCGCGCGTGAGAGGTTTACTCACTTCGGCTTTCAAGTCCAAGAATTCAAGGTTCTCGACCGAGTGTCGTCTAACCCACAAGGAAGGTCATATCATTCACACCATGATAAGATCCATTCCCCGCAAGACTGAATTTCAAGGGCTACAGGGTCTTATAGTCGATATCTCGGATCGCATTTTTTTGGAAAGGGCAAGGTTACAGGATGAGAATGTTAGGATCCTTGGCGCTATTTCAGAAGAGGTCGCTCACGAAATCCGCAATCCATTAGTCTCTATAGGGGGTTTTGCCAGAAGACTTAAAAGGAAGTTTCCTGATTTGCCGGAGGGCGACATTATTCTGCGAGAGTCCCAGCGGCTTGAAAAGATACTCCAGCGAATAATGGAATACCTGAGGCCAATGGAGTTCACCTGTGAGGATTGTTCAGTGAAGGATGTCCTGACGGGGTGTCTCGAACTCCTTGGTCCCGATATGGAACATGGGGGTGTAAAAGGCCGGCTCAATTTAGACTCATCCCTATCACCTGCTTACGTAGATAAAGACATACTGGCCCAGATTTTCACCGGCCTGATTCTGAACGCGGTAAAGGAAATGGACGCCGGTGATACTCTCTATATGCGAACTTTTGAAAGTAGGGGAAATGTCAATATAGAATTCAAGAACCGTGGTCCAAAAACGAAAGGAAAGGGCGTGGACAGGGTACTTATGCCTTTTGGCGAAGGCTATCAAGGGACAGTTCTTCCGGTTTCCAGCAAATTGCTCAGACAGATGGGCGGTTTCCTGTCATATTCCCAGGAACCTAACGAGATGGTATTCACGGTCTCTCTTCCTATGAGATCCAAGCCCTAAAATCAAAAACCCAGCAGAGCCTATTCCTCTGGAGCGGGAAATCGCTGCGCGGAAGCGGGCTCAGGAGACACTGCGTGGGAGCGGTTACCGGGGGCCGGATATGCCGTTCCAGCCCTGAAGGAGGCTTATGGCATTTGATCATACTGCCATGAAATCCCAGGCATTTACATGGGCTATTCCGTTTCTGTTTCCAAAGCGGATATCATCCATCGAAATCACGATTTTCTCGAAATTATCATTGATCAGTTCAAGGTTCCTGAACTCTCGCTCAATTACAGCCTCATCTGTCAGAAGGTATGCGACCTGAATATATTTTTTAATCCTGTCCTTTTCTGCAATAAAATCTATTTCACGACCTTTTATTTTTCCTGTATAAACCGAATAACCCTGTCTTTTCAAATGCAGGAAAACAGCATTTTCCAAATATTTTCCGATCCCGAAATCAAATGAAGATGACAAAAAGTATTTAAAACCAAGATCATTCAGGTAGTATTTCCTCTCCCCGCTTAATATTTTTTTCCCCCTGATATCGAATCTTGCAGAACTGTGGATAAAATATGCATCCTGCAGGAATTGTATGTATGAACCAATGGTTTCTCCGTTGGTTTTATAACCTGAGCTTTTCAGAGAATTAACAACAGAATTTACGGAAAAATAGCTTCCAATTGAATCGATTATAAAATCGATCAGTTTTTCAAGCAGGTAGACATCCCGCACTTTATAACGATGAACAATATCTCTCAGAACTATGGAGTCCCTCAGGCTTGAGTAATAATTGATTTTCATTTCCTGATCTGCAAGAAAATAGCTCTCCGGAATTCCACCGGATTGAAGATATTCAATAAAAGATTCCCTCCCCTTTTCTGCGTTATTAATGCCAAGAAATTCATTATAACTGAAGGGAAACACCTCAAAACTGATATATCTTCCACTCAGGTATGTAGACAGCTCAGCAGAAAGTAGATTTGCATTTGACCCGCTGATAAAGAGCTCATAATCGTTCTTATAATCCTGGGAAAGGGAGTTCGCTGCCTTTTCCCAGCTTTTTATTTCCTGAACCTCATCAAGAAAAATATAAATCCTGCCTTCAGGCTTGAGATTGTTTTTGTATTCTTCTATTGCTTTTAGAAGTTCTTTACTATTATTAATAAAATCAAGCTCATGAATATCTTTATTCAGGTATAGTATATTTTCCGGGCGAACCTTTCTTTCGTTTATCAGATGATAAATAATCATTCTCAGAAGATAGCTTTTTCCCACTCGCCTTTGTCCAAGAATTACCTTAACAAGCGAATTATCCAAATATTTTGATAAGGAATTTACATAGTGCTTCCGCAAAAAGCCAAATTTAATCGGTGTGTTGTCCCAAAAGTTATACTTTTTAATAATTTCAATCATAACTGGATCTCCATGCTAACTTTTAGATATTTCCAACTATACTTGAAACTAATTGCAAAGTCAAGCACAACTTCAAGTATAATTTAACGATGTGCCGGCAAGGAATACCTACCACGGAGGGGATATGATTTACCTGATAAATCGACTGGATGCCAACAACGCCAGGATAAACCAGCTTACCAGTGTTACCAACAAGGAATACAGCGGATTGGAATAGACAAAGCTGGAGCTTCTCACAAAAATACGTTCACAAACTGGAGTTTGGGAACGATATGGAAAGTTTGGGTATTCGGGGCTTTGACATGAAACCGGTCCTGCAGAGAGGGATGGCAGAGAAGGTGCTTGAACACCGAACGCTGAACAATGAACATGCAAACGCCTACAAAGGATTCTCCACACGAATCCCCCGAATGATCTGACCGTCATTCAAATCTTCTGTCCAAATCTTTTCGCAGCGCGCACTCTCTGCAGCCACCACAATGAGTGCATCCCAGAGGGACAGCCGGTTAAGGATGCTGCAATCAATGGCGTCCTTGACGATTTCGGGCGTAACGATCACCGTATCGAACCGCTCAAAGGCATTGAGCAAATCCTTTACAACCAGCGGGTCAGCGCCGAGTTTTTTTGTGGCAATCACATAGAACTCCTGCATCACCTGGGTGGAAATGACGCCTCTCACATCGGAATTCAGACTTCTCAGAAGATCTCGACATCGTTTTTGTTTGGCCGTGTCAAAGGCATCCATGGCATACACGAGGATGTTGGTGTCGATAAAGACTTTAGACATCGTATACGTCCTCTCTTTCCCACCTTCGCCCCCCGGAATTCGCTTTAGCACGGTCCATCAGACTGAAACATTCCTCTATCCAGTCGTTCGAGTCGGACCTTACGGTTTGCTCAAGAAGCTTCCGAATGAGGGCATTGACCGACGTTTGATGCTTTTCGGCATATCGCCTGCCGGATTTCAACAGGTCTTCATTCAGTGAAATGGTGATATTGGGCATGATATACCTCCTTTTTACACATTATAAGTGTACACTGATTATGTGTCAATGAAATATTTCCAACCCAAAACCGCTATGGACATGCTTCATCCTCCCTGATAAAGCCATTTAGCATGGATGAATTGGGTAAGACCGTGAAGAAAGCATTGAAAGATTGATGATGGCCCCCTCATCAATTTCTTGCAAGTCCCTTTGCGCTGATTATATCGGGTTTTTGTTGACATGCGCAGATTTACGGAGTAAATATTTTATCTTAGCCAATTACTGGCCTGAATGTCGCTTCATATAAGGAGCGTAACCATGTCCGATAGCCACATGGGCCAAACGGAAATCCTGAAAAATATTTTCAAGCCCGGTGTTTGCGGCTTGGGCAATGAAACAAATAACCCCATCAGGTTCATTGGGAGAACCGGTGGGGTTTTTCATTTTAGTATGCTGATCTGAGCTCAAATCTATAGGAGATATTGAGCTTGAGCAAAATATATTTGGAAAAAACAACAAAATTAAAGAAAAGTCAAATAAGTCGATCCTCAAAAGGGATCACTTTGAATATAGTTGAGGGGTATGGTCGGAGACGATATAAAGCCGACTTCGTTAAATCCCTGGTTTACGCACACGCATCGTGTGATGAAACTATTCTTCATTTGAACTTTATAAATAATACTCATGAACTAAACGAAAAAGAAATAAGTTTTTTCCTTGACTCTTATAATGAATTGGGCCGAAAGATAAACAGATTCATCCAATATGTGGAGAAAAATTGGAAATAACCCGCAACCCTCAGGATTGATGATTTATGATTGTTGATTGTCGATTGACCTTGGACTCGTAATCCGCAACTCGCAACCCGCAACCCGACCGGAGGACCCCATGTCAAGAATACTGCTCATTGACGACAAAAAGGATAATCTGATTACTCTTTCAGCCTTATTGAAGACCTTGATTCCCGGCTGCACTGTTATAACCGCGCAATCAGGAACTGAAGGTCTACAAAAGGCGGAGGCCGAGTTGCCTGATACAATTCTGCTTGATATCAAAATGCCGGTAATGGATGGGTATGAGGTCTGCAACCGGCTAAAATCCAATAAGAAAACAACAAATATCCCGGTTATTATGATTTCTGCGATCAAGACAGAAACCGAAAACCTTGTCAAAGGACTTGATACAGGCGCAGATGCTTATCTTGCCAAACCCATTGACGAATCCGTATTGGTTGCACAGGTCAATACAGCGTTACGCATCAAAAAGGCAGAAGATCTGTTGCGCGGGCAAAAAGACTTGCTCGAAGACATGGTGCGGGAACGAACTGCCGAATTGGCCAATTCAAACGTACAACTCAAACGTGAGATAGAAGAGCGCAAACGGGCCGAGGATGAATTGAATAAGTACAAGGAGCAATTAGAGGAACTGGTCAAGGAGCGAACCTCCGAACTGGAAGAAAGAAACGCCGAACTGGAACGTATGAACAGCGCCTTTGTAGGACGGGAATTCAGGATAAAAGAGCTTCGGGATAGGGTTGAGGAGTTGGAGGGGATAAAAATTGACAACCTTTGAATTGACTATTGAATGAATCGCTTCGCTCTAACATTTTTAATTTAAAAAAATGGAACGAGGTCATTAGCATGTCAACTATCAATTGTAATGAGAGAGAAACTATGCGATTTCATTTTAGCGGTTTGCGCCAATTCTGGGCAGTTGCACTTGCCCTGACCCTACTGGTCAGCAGTGTATGCTGGGCCGGCGAACTGGAACTCAGCCCCACCGAACAAACTTGGCTCGATGCCCATCCGGTCATCCGAATGAGTGTGGAGGTGGGTTATGGCCCCTATACCTTTCTCGATGCCAAGGGGCAACTGCAAGGCGTGGCAATGGAATTTTTCGCTGACATCGAACGTCTTTTGGGCATCCGCTTTGAGATCGTATCTAACCTCTCCTGGACTCAACAGATGGAGGCCGTGCGGGAACGTCGCCTGGATGCGGTGGCCACCGTGGTAAAGCTGCCCGAGCGGGAGACCTTTCTCGAATTCACGGAGATCTACCTGCCCACACCGCTGGTTATCATGACCCGCAGCGAGACACCCCAACTGCATTCCCTCAAAGAACTGCAACAGCTACGTCTCTCACTGGTCAAGGGTTATTCCTCCAGCAAACAACTGATTGCACGGTTTCCCAGCCTGCGGCCCCGTTATGTCACCACACCGCTGGAAGGGCTGCGCTCGGTTGCCTCCGGGGCAACAGATGCCTATATCGGGGTGCTGGGGGTGAACAGCTTTCTAATGGCGCGCAATGGCATTACCAATCTCAAGGTCAACGCCGCCTTCGATATGGCGGATAACGGTCAGCGTTTCGGCGTGCGCAAGGACTGGCCGCAACTGGCGCGACTACTAAACAAGGCTCTGCTCGCCATCTCCACGGAGCGAAAGAACGCCATTTTCCAGCGTTGGCTACCGCTGGAACTCAGTGAGATCGAGCGGCTCAGTCGGCCGGGCTACGTGACGCGTCTGTTTCCCTGGTTGCTGGGCGCCCTGGGGCTGGCCCTTGTGTGCTGGTTCGTTTTGTTTATTTTCAACCGTCGACTGCGCAAGGCCGTGGAAACTCGCACGCAAGAATTGTTGAGAACAAACGAGAAGCTTCATGAGAGCGAACAGCGCTACCGGGCGGTGGCGGAGGACACGCCGGTCTTGATCTGCCGTTTCCTGCCCGGTGGTGAGATCACCTATGCCAATGAGGCCTACTGCACGTATTTCGATAAGACGTCCGAGGAGCTGATTGGCTCGTCTTTCTTCTCGTTGATACCTGATGCAGAGAGGGAAACCGTGATGACAAACATCTCCGCAATGACGGTCGAATCCCCGAATCAATCGCATGAGCACCAGGTGATTGGGGCTGAGGGCGAGATCCGCTGGACACGCTGGACCAATCGCGCTCTGTTCGATGCCCAGGGCAAGGCCGTCGCTTACCAGTCCATCGGCGAAGACATCACGGACCGCAAGCTCTCGGATGAATCGCTGCAGATTGAAAGGGATAATTTGCACAATATTTTTGAGGCCATTGAAGATGGCATCTATATTGTCAACCAGCAATATGATATCCAGTATGTGAATCCGGTTCTTGTAAAAGACTTCGGTTCCTATGAAGACGTTAAGTGCTACAGATATTTCCACGACCGGGATGAGGTCTGCCCCTGGTGTAAAAATAAGGATGTCCAGGCCGGGAAGACGGTCCGATGGGAATGGTATTCCTCAAAAAATGGGAAAACCTACGATCTGGTAGACACGCCAATGACCCTGCCGGATGGCAGCAGAGGCAAACTGGAGATATTCCGCGACATCACCGAGCGTAAGCAGGCGGAAGAAGAATTAGCAACACACCGGGAACATCTGGAAGAATTGGTGGAAGACCGCACACATGAACTTAAAGAAAAAACGGATAAAATCGAAGAGTCCCGCAAAGCCCTCACTTATCTTGTTGAAGATGTAAACAAAGCCAGGAAAGAACTTGAAAAGGCAAACCGCGACATTGGAGCTGCAAACACAGAACTTCAGGATTTTGCCTATATCGTCTCCCATGATCTCAAGGCGCCGCTGCGGGCCGTGAGCCAGTTGGCCTACTGGATTTCCCAGGATTATGCCGAAGTCTTGGATGAAGATGGAAAAGAACACCTGAATCTCCTGAGCAGCAGGGTCAAACGGATGGATGGCCTGATCAACGGAATCTTACAATATTCGCGGTTAGGGAGAGCCAAGGAGAAGCAGGATAAAATAGACCTTGCTAAGACCCTCCCAAGTGTCATTGAGGCGCTGGCGCCGCCAGAAAATATCCGGATCACCATAGAAGATGAACTGCCCGAAATCGTGGGAAACAGTACCCATATGGAACAGGTGTTTCAAAATCTCCTCGGCAATGCCATAAAATTCATGGACAAACCTGAAGGCCTGATTACAATCGGGTGCAGGGATGAAGGATCACGCTGGGAATTCAGAATTACCGATAACGGCCCTGGTATCGATGAGAAATATCACGAGAGGATTTTCAAGATCTTTCAAACCCTTGTACCCCGTGATGAACATGAAAGCACCGGCATCGGATTGACACTTGTAAAAAAGACCATTGAGCAGTACGATGGAAAGGTATGGGTGGAATCACAGGTGGGGAAAGGGAGTTCCTTCGTCTTTACTCTACCGAAAAAGTAGCCTTGAAGGCAAGGGCATGGAGTGGTGGAGTGGTGGAGTGATGGAAAAGAATATGGACCATGGACTATGGACCGTGGACTAATAAAAGGAGTGGAAAATGAGAAGTTCAAAACCGATCCTGTTAGTTGAAGACGACCAGGTGGATGCCATGACAGTGAAACGGGCCTTGAAAGAAATCAAAGTCTCCAACAGGCTGGATATTGTGGGAAATGGCGAGGAGGCTTTGTCATTTTTGCGGAACCCGGAGAATGAAAAACCCGGCATTATCCTCCTGGATCTGAACATGCCTAAAATGAACGGCATTGAATTCCTGAAAATTGCCAAAAAGGATGAAACCCTGAAAAGAATACCGGTGGTGGTCCTGACCACATCCAAAGAGGAACAGGACAAGGTGAATAGTTTTGATCTCGGGGTTGCCGGGTATATGCTCAAACCGGTCGATTACCAGAAATTTGTTGAGGTTGTGAAAACAATCGACATGTACTGGACGTTGAGTGAACTGCCGGATTAAACCGCCTGTCAGGGGGGAAAAGCTGGAGTGGTGGAGCGGGAGGATTGACGATTGACGATTGAATATTGTTGTAGGGAAAAATGAAAACTCAAAGATAGAAATGTGATGGCTATTTTTTCCAGAAATCCAAAATAGCCTTGACTGTTTTGGAATTATGCATAAAATAGCCGCATGCGCTATATAACATCCCATATTCTTGATGACCTGAAAAGAAAGATGGTCTTCATAGGTGGTCCCCGGCAGGTTGGCAAAACAACCCTTGCAAAGGCCATCCTCGCTAATAATTACCCTGCTGGGCGTTATCTTAACTGGGATTTTGATGAAGACCGTCAGGATATTCTTCAGAAAAGGTGGAGTACGGGTAATCCGCTGCTCATATTTGACGAGTTGCACAAGTTCCCCAAGTGGAAGGGCTGGATCAAGGGAATATATGACGTGTCTCACGATATCCATTCATTCCTGATTACGGGTTCAGCCCGTCTTGATATCTATCGTCGAGGTGGCGACTCCCTGTTGGGAAGATACCATTACTGGCGGCTCCATCCTTTCACCCTTGATGAGATCCCAAAGGGGATTTCTCCGAAAGATGCTTTCCAACGTCTCATGACGTTTGGGGGATTCCCTGAGCCGTTTCTTGAGGGTGATGAACGTACCGCAAGACGCTGGCGGCGGGAGCGCTTTGACAGGGTTCTGAGAGAGGATATCCGGGATCTGGAGCCGGTAAGGGACATCCAGCTATTGGGCATATTTCTGGACCTTTTGCGGCGCAGGGTAGGTGGTCTGACCGTTGTGTCAAATCTTGCCAAGGATCTGGAGATCTCTCCAAAGACGGCAAAGGCATGGCTGGAAACCTTAGAGAGGATGTATCTGGTATTCAGCGTAAGGCCCTTTACAAAGTCATTGCCGCGAGCGGTGAGAAAGCCGCCCAAGGTTTACTTCTTTGATAATGGTGACGTGTTAGGCGATGACGGGGCCCGTTTTGAGAACCTTGTTGCCACATCGCTTCTTAAACGACTGCACTATCTCGAAGACAGCCAGGGCTATAAATATGAATTGCGATATATCCGTGACAAAGAAGGCCGCGAAGTTGATTTTGCAATTGTTAAAGAGGGGGAACTGGAAGAGTTGATAGAGGTTAAATACTCGGATGATTCAATAGCGAGATCACTCTCCTATTATGCCGCCCGCCTTAATCCCAGAAAGGCCACGCAGATTGTTGCGGAGATAAAAAGACCGTATGATAAGGGTAAAATAAGCGTTACTGACCCCATATCCTATTTCAGCAACTTCTTCAAATAGGGACTCAAGGAGCTGTAAGGGAAAAAAGAACAGGGGCGTGGAGTGTTGAGGGTGTAAATCAAGAGCACAGTTATGGAGTGATGGAATACTGGACTGGGGTACTGGAGCGGGGGGATTGACGATTGACGATTGACGATTGAATATTGTTGTAGGGAAAAATGAAAATTGAGAAATGAAGATTGAAAATTTAAGAAAATAATATAATGACGGAGCGCAGCGACATCAACAAATAGTCAATAGTCAATTCTAACGATAGTCAATTCTAAGGTCGTCAATTTGGTTCCGGTTTTTATGGTTACGAACAGTCTGTAGGTTTTCTTTGCGCCTTTGCGTGAGACCTTTTGTTTTCTCTCCGAGCCGTAGGCTTTACGAGCCGGAGGCCGGTTTGCCGATATAGGAAAAAATCATGAAAGACAGAAAAATCCGTCTTCTTCTTGTTGAAGATGACAAGGTTGATCAGATGGCGTTTGAGAGATTTGCCAGAAGCGAGAACCTGCCCTACGATTATACTGCGGCGAGCTCAGTATCCGAGGCAGAAGAGGCACTAAGATCACAGGAGTACGATGTTGTGGTCTCAGATTACATGTTAGGTGATGGAACGGCATTTGACATTTTTGATCAAACAAAAGGCGCACCTCTTATTGTGGTCACAGGAACAGGGAATGAAGAGGTTGCGGTAAAGGCCATGAAGCAGGGAGCCTACGATTATATCATCAAAGATCCTGAAGGCAATTACCTCAAAACCCTTCCGTCTACCGTGGAACTTGCACTTAAGCGCAAACAAACCGAAAAGGAATTACGAAACTACCAAGAACATCTTGAATCCATGGTAAAGGAACGAACAGCTCAATTAGAGGCTGAAATCGTTGAGCGCAAGCATGCTGAAGATGCGCTGAAGAAGAGTCATGATAAATACCTCCAGATATTTGAAAATATACAGGATGTTTATTATGAAATAAGCATTGAAGGAGAGATTATAGAAATCAGTCCTTCAATCGACAATATCTCTCAATATACCCCGAAAGAGTTAATAGGAAAATCTTTTTATGAAATCTATTCCAATCCTCAAGAAAGGGATAAATTTCTTCAGACCATTATTAAGAACCATATGGTCAATGATTATGAAATTACACTTAAAGATAAGAATGGCTCTCTTCATGCCTGTTCCATTGTGGCCAAACTGGTAAAAGATGATGAAGGTAACCCCATAAAAATCGTTGGTTCCCTCCGTGACATCACCGAAAGCAAGCAGGTTGAAGCTCAGCTCCAGCGAGCCGAGAAGATGGAGGCCATCGGCACCTTAGCTGGCGGTATTGCCCATGATTTTAACAACATCCTTTTTTCCATCATCGGCTTTACAGAAATGACGATGGATGACGTTGAAAAGGGCTCCCCGGGGGAGAGCAACTTGAGGCAGGTGCTTAAGGCTGG
>JAUWPC010000106.1 GCA_030611815.1 Desulfobacteraceae bacterium | reverse complement strand
GATTCATGAACATGAATTTCCCATCCTGAACAATATAAATGCCGATAGGTGAATTTATGAATATGTTTGCGAAAAATGTGGCATCCTTCAGCAATTTGGCTTGCTGCAATTCGACCTTTTTTTCGTAGGCCTGTCTAATGGTCTCTACAAGGTTGTCGTACTCAATCGGTTTGAGAAGGTATTTAAAGGCATCCTGCCGACCACTTTCTAAGGCAGTATCAATTGCTCCGTGCCCTGTAAGCACTATACTCTGGAGGAACGGCTGGATCTTCTTCAGTTTATGCTGTGTCTCAACACCATCTATACCTGGCATCTTAAGATCCACCACCGCCACGTCAAAATCTTCATTGGCAGCTATTTCCACGGCTTCCTCACCTGAAAACGTGGCTTTCACCGTAAAACCTTCTCGCAAAAGGCGTTTTGAAAGGTATTCAACGAGGGTTTCCTCATCATCAATTAGCAGCACCCTAATGTCGGGTTTTTCGTTCATAACCAGCGCCTGATCAGGGGGTATATCTGAATTTGTCAGGCCATTAACCAACTGGCTTTCCTTATTATCGTTATTGGTCATAGTGATTATCCTCTAAGAATTGATAAACCCATAAAGAGTCAAGAAATAGACCTCTTTACGAGAAAAATGTCGGCTCCTCTCAATGGCCGCGGATTATAGAGCCATCAAGTCGTAAGGTAAAGAGAAATTTCAGGGCCGGTGAAAATGGAGGGGGCTCCTTCAGAATATTTCGGGAAGGCCCTTTTTCGCGTGATATCAGGAGGGGGCTGTCTCGATTACGGCATCCTCAGCAGGATCCTTAGACCGGGTAGAGGCCAGATCACTTGGGGTCTCCTGGGGGTTGAAATCGGGGTGGCATTGGGGGTTATGGCTGTGATGTGCACCATCTTTTTTGGGCGTTTTTACTCTTTCCTTCCCTTACGATAATCCCATTAGTTTTTGGAGGTCAGGGTGCTTTGACATAACCTTCAAGATCTGTCCTGTACGCCGTTCTACCCGACCTTTGAGAATACTTACTACCCTTTTCATGAATGTGTAGCCTATTGCATGGTCCTTATCAAGGAATTCCAAAAACTTGCCGCCATGGACGGCCATCATTTCGCACGGTTCAACGCATATAGCATAGGAGTTGTACCTTGATCCGGGAAGTAGGGCAGACCATCCAAAGGAATAGCCTGGTTTGATAGCCTCAAGAGAAATCATAATTACTTCCGAGACCTCCACCTCCAAAATTACTTTTCCCTTTAGCAGCATATAAAAGTAGTCCGCCTCCTGCCCCGCCCCATAAATAACGTGCCGTTCTCCGAAAAGGTTCAACTCCGTCAACGGTCGCATATTTTCAAGCATCGGCTGTGTCAGGTTGTCAAGCACGCCGATTTTCTTCAGGTCTTCAATAGAAACCATGAGACATCCTCCCTCACAAAGTTGGGCTTTTCTCCAGTATTGAACAGGTAAAATATTCAGGATTTTGAGCCGCTCAGCTCAAAACAAAAAGCAAGACAATGAAAAGACCTGCCACTCCCGCGCCAATCCCCACCGGGAGTGTTCCTTTCAAAAAGTCATTATACACATTCATTTTTTTCATCTGCAGCACTTCTCCCCTCGACCCTGTCAAAACCCAGAAGCTCACCATGCCAAGAAGGATGAATCTCGGGACAACGTCCTTAGAAATCCGGGCCAAATAGCCTGTGATGCCACCAACGAAAACACCTTCACAAACCCTGTTGATCTTGTTAAGGGTCCTGTCCATCACGTAGAAAAAGAGTCGGCCACCCTTGCGGTAAAACCAGTCCGCATCCAGATTGATACACCTCATCTCGGCCGGATAGATGCCGGATAGCAGGAGAAGGGTAAAGGCCAGGGCAGAAAAGAAAAGGAGCTGGGTCTGACCTACCACGTGGGGTGCAGTGTAAGGCACGTACTCCACGGGATAAGGGAGCAAGCTATACAGGAAACCGGGAAAAGAACCGATAAAAATACACAAAAACGCCGCGATGCCCATGGCGAGGAGCATATGGATCGGGGCCTCCTTGGGTCTCATGCCCGAATCGTGGGAGAAAAACGCAAAATAGGGGATTTTAATCCCTGCGTGGTGAAATACACCGGCCGAGGCAAAGAGGAGAATAAACCAAATGAACCTCATGTGCCCGCCAGCCGCCGCATCCATTACCATGGACTTGCTGACAAAACCGCTAAAGAGCGGAAACGCGGATATGGATGCGGCCCCCACCATGCAAAACACGCATGTAAGAGGCATGGTCCTGTACAAGCCCCCTAAGTCAGTGCCGTTGATTTTTCCTGTACGATACATAATAGCGCCCATGGACATAAAGAGGAGGGCCTTGAATAATATGTCATTAAAGGCGTGACAGACAGCCCCGTTGATTGCAAGAGCTGTCCCGATCCCGATTCCGCACACCATGAACCCCACCTGGTTGATGAGGCTGTAGGCAAGGACTCTTCTCAGGTCATTCTCGATAACCGCGTAAAAGATGGGGAACCCTGTCATGATGGCCCCGATCCATATGAGGGCCTCTGTGCCTGGAAAGGACCTTGCCAATGCATAGACCGCTACCTTTGTGGTAAAAGCGCTCAGGAAAATGGTTCCGGTAATGGTTGCCTCAGGATAGGCATCGGTGAGCCATGTATGAAGGAGAGGCCAGGCGCAATTGAGGCCAAACCCAAAGAATATCAGATACGTCCCCAGACCGTTCAAACCTAAATATCCGAACTCAATGGAGCCGGTCTGATTCACATGGATTACGATTCCTGCCAACAGGCAGAGGCCCCCGGCCGCATGCACCAACAGATACCTGTACCCCGCACCGAGGGACGCCTCTGTGCGCCGGGCCCAGATAAGAAAAATAGAGGACACGGTCAGCATCTCCCAGAAGACGAAAAATGAAAGAAGATCTCCAGCAAAGATCGCCCCTAAGGCGCTGCCGGCGTACACCAGGCCCGCAATGAGCTGGAGATTATCTTTTACATGAAGGGAATACAGAATAGCGATAAAAGAGATGATGTGAAAGATATACCCGAAGAGCAGGCTGAGCCTGTCCACCCTGCCGAAAACGAGACGGTAATCAAGGAACCCGACAACCCAGTGCGTTCCCTCGCTTATGCTGATCAGATTTAAGAAGCCCACCACGGGTATAGCGAGGAGAAAGGCGCTCTTCCAGCTCCCTTTGATAAAGGGCACAAGTAATGCCCCCACCACAAATATGATGACGGGGGGGACTGGATCAGTCATAGTAATCCTCTCTTCTTTTTACGAGGGGCCGCAGAATGTACTTTGCCACAACAACGAGAACTACACATGCCACAAAACCGTATATGGCATAAAATTCAGGCCATCCTTCCCATGCAAAGTGAGGATGCTTGTGCAAAAAAAACTCGATGATGAGCAAAACCAAAAGGGAGCAATAAAAACAGCGAAGGAGGATCTTCACATTTTTGGGATTGTCAAAAAGATAGGGCTTGGATTGTTGATTGTTGATTGTTGATTGTTGATTTTGTTCTTTCATATGTGTCTCCTCATCTGACTTGGATGAGCGCTAAATAATTGTTACCCAATCAAGCAAGGGTTTTGTAAAGAATGAGCCCCAGATAGAGCGAACCAATGGTGATTGCGATGAAAAAGGCCGTCCTGTACCCTGGAACAGGCTCATGGGACAGCTCCATTTTTTCTTCTCTTCTTTCATTCATACCTTAGCTCCTTTCCCCTATCCTCCCATGATGCCCTTGACCACCATAGTCGCTAATCTGAAAAAGGGTTGGGGATAAAAGAAAAACATCACGGTAACAAATGCGGTGATCATAAGCGGCACTAAGCAAAAAGCAGGGGCCTCCTGGATCTTATCTTCAAACATGGACTCCTCTGGTGTACAGAAAAACGCCTTGTAGACCACAGGCATAAAATACGCAGCATTGAGCAAAGAGCTTGTAAGAAGCACAACCAGAACAGCTATTTGGTGGGCCTCCAAAGATCCTAACACAAGGTACCACTTGCTCCAGAACCCACCAGTGGGAGGGAGACCGATGATACTCAAGGAGGCGATGAAAAATGCCGCCATGGTCAGTGGCATCCTTTTCCCGATTCCAACCATCTCGCTGATGTTCCGTTTGCCCGTGGCCACAAAAATAGCCCCTGCGCAGAAAAACAGGGTGATCTTCCCAAAGGCATGCATGGCAATATGAAGGATCCCGCCAGTCATCCCTTTGGGGGAGAGCAGCCCCACACCAAGGACGATATAGGAGAGTTGCCCAATGGTGGAAAATGCCAGAAGGCGCTTGAGATTGTCCTGGGTAAGGGCAATGAGCGAGGCGACAATAATGGTAAAGGATGCAGCGATGCAGATAACAAGACCAAGGTCTAATGTGGACAGGAGTTCAATACCAAATACCCCGGTCAGCACGCGAACAATACTGAAAACTCCCACCTTGACCACGGCAACGGCGTGCAACAGGGCGCTGACAGGGGTGGGGGCCACCATGGCTGCAGGAAGCCACCCATGGAAAGGCATGATGGCTGCCTTGGCAAAACCGAAAATAAAAAATACCAAAAGCATAGCCACCAACCCCTTGGAACAGGTGCCGGCCAGAAAACCCTGGTTTGCAAACTCGAGGGTGCCGGCCACATTATAAGAGATGAGCATTGCGGGGAGGAGCAATCCGATTGAGGTGCCTAAGATATAAGTCAGGTATTTGCGGCCCGAAGCCCGGCCCTCTTTGTCCTGGTGGTGAGTCACCAGAGGGTAGGTTGCAAGGGATAACATCTCGTAAAAGAGATAGAGGGTCAGGAGATTGGCCGAAAAAGCTACGCCGATGGTGGCTGAAAGGGCCAAGGCAAAGAAGCAGAAATACCGGGTTTGGCTATGTTCCTTAAGCCTCCTCATATACCCGATGGAATAGGCACTGGTGAGAATCCAGAGAGATGAAGCCACTAAGGCAAAAAGCATTCCAAGGGGATCTACCCTGAACTTGATGGCAGCCCCCGGAATCACCTCAGCAAGCGTGTAAACAATCTGGTTCCCCTTCAGGATTACAGGGAGCATGGAGATGATGAGGAGGAACTTGGCGACTGCCGCTACAAAGGTCCAGGTTTCCCGGACATTGGACCTCTTACTAAGTATCAAAAGAGGAACCACACAGATGGACACTAAGACGGCAATAAGGGGCTTTATGGAGATTATGGTTTCCAAAGCAAGTGCCTAAAGTGAGTCCCGCCTCAGGCGGGATGCCTAAAGTTTACCCCGTTAGACAGGCTGTCCATTTAACCGGGGTGAGCCAAAGCCAATGATAAATGTCAAATGATAGGTGATAAATGTTCTAACCCAGACAAACTGGCCTCCGGCTCGTAAAGCCTACGGCTCGGAGAGAACCAAACAGGGATTTTACCACTCAGATTATTTTCGCAAAACATGTTGACCGAATATTCGCCATATATAATCCGCTTATATCCTTAAATACATGCTAATATATTGATAATATCTAACAATTACTTAGATAATGTGCCGACAATATGGATTAACTGCAGCCTACTAACATCTTTCTTCAACAATCGAGGTCACCGCCGAGTCCCGAATTACGAATTTTTACTTTTATTTTGTTTCGCGGTCTTCACACTTGCCACAAAACTTGAGACGATCCTCAAGGTTAAATTCTTTGTTTTCCTTCGTCACTCGTCACTCCTTGATCGTTATTCGATTACTATTACACAGGCAATTTTAATTGCTAATTTTGCAGAAAGAACTTTTAGGATACGGCTCTAATTCCCCATAGCCGGAGGAATGATAGGCTCTATAATATGGGTTACAATATCGCCGGTGTAAACCCCCATCACCACCAGTCCTCCCGCAACAATCAGAAGAGGAACCACCATGGTCAGTGGCGCCTCTGCCATACGTACCGGGGAAGATTCGTGCCCGTGATCTGCTCTAAAGGGCTCATAATAACCTATTTCAATAATACGGAAAAAAAGAACTGCATTTATGAGACTGCTAAACACCAAAGCCGCCACAAACCCATACTGGCCTGCCTGGATGCCGCCTGAAATCAGATACCATTTACTGAAAAAACCGCATGTGGGAGGAACACCGATCATGGAAAGGGCCCCTGCCACAAGCCCTGTCATGGTGTAGGGCATTTTCCGGAACATCCCCTTGAGGTCCTCAAAGGCATACCCTCTTACCTTATACACAATGTTGCCAACTGCCAAAAAGACACAAAGAGTCATGAGAGCATCGTTCGCAATATGAAGAATTGCCCCTGTCATCCCTGCCCGGTTTCCGAGCCACGCGCCACCCACCATATAACCCACTTCCGCAATGATCACGTAGCAGAGCATCTTTTTCATATCCCGTGCCCCTAATGCCAGGACTGCACCCATAAAAATAGCGATTACTGCAAGCCAGACAACGGTATTGCTCAGAGCCAGCTTGGAGAAGATGAATTCCGGGGTAAAAACCGTAAGCATTAGACGGATCATCACATAGATCATTACCTTGGTCATCAAAGGGGCAACCAGGCTGCTGACAGCGGACGGGGCATATGTATAGGCATTGGGCAACCAGGCGTGTAACGGAAAGAAGGCCATCTTGAGACAGACCCCAACCATGCAGATAATAAAAGCAGCAAGAACCACCTTGGAATCATAAAGCCCGGGCAGGATAGAAGAGATATTGGCCATGTTCAGGGAACCGGTGCTAATATATAGGTACCCTATCCCCAATAGATATAAACAGGCGCCAATGGTGCCCATATAAACGTAATTCAGGCTCGCTAAAGGAGCACGATCCTCACCCATAGCGATCAGGCCATAGCTGGTAAGGGCGGTTATTTCTAACAATACATACAGGTTAAACACATCCCCTGTAACTACAATACCAAGAAGCCCGGTAACTAACAGGACATAGAGGGTGTAAAAGGCGCCAATCTTTTCTGAAAATTCCTGCTCTATGCTCTTTTGCGTGGCAATAAGGTTGAGAAGGGCTACCACTGAGACCACCACCAAAACCAGCGCACTCAGATGATCCACACTGTAAGCGATTCCCCACGGTGGAGCCCAGCCCCCAAGATGGTAAAGGATCACTTTTTCATCCAGAACCCTAAACAGAAGACCTACCGAGGAATATGCGGCCACACTCAGGGCCGCAACAGCGATGGGAAAACAGAACCGCTTATTCAGCCATCCTACGATACTGATGAGTAGGGCCGATAGTAGTGGAACGGTTACGAGGAGGACGGGATAATGCTGGCTCATTTCTCTCTTATCTGTGCGAGAATTTCATCTTCTTCAAGGGTTTCATACCGGTTATATACCTTTATGGCCAAGGCCAAGGCGACTCCGAGGGTAGCAACAGCCACCACAATAGCGGTCAGCATCAGCACGTGGGGGAGCGGATTGATGTATTCCGCGGCCTTTATTACAGAGGAGGTTATTTCATCTGCCCCCTCGCCATGCCCGTGTTGGATGATCGGAATTGTTGCACCCTTTTTGGCGCCTATGGAGACGTAAAAAAGGATGATGGCGGTTTGAAATATATTCATCCCTACGATCTTCTTCACCAGATTTTTCTTTGCAATCATGGCGTAGAGACCGATCATCATGAGTGTGATATAGATCAAGTAGTTATAGTAATCTACAATAGATGAAATGAGGTCAGGCATAAGTCAGCTCCGCTCACAAGCCTTCATCATACTTCCCCTTAGAGGAGATGTTGTTATAGATCCATATCATGGCAGTCATGACAGCAAGCCCTACCCCGATCTCCACAATAAGTATCCCATGTGATCTCGCAGTAACGGGGTCAACGTGAAGGATCCGCGCAAGGGCCCCGTAATCCAGAAAGTTAAGCCCTAAGACCAGACACAACGCCCCAGTACCCGCAAAAATAAAAACCCCAACAGAGCAGAGGATGGCGTGTACTCTTTCGCTCATTCGTCCAATAGCCGTTCTCAAATCATGGGAAATCGCTAACAGGATCATACTTGCACCAAGGATGACCCCGCCCTGGAATCCTCCGCCCGGGCTGTGGTGACCGTGGGCTATCACATAGAGGCCAAAAAGCTGTAGAAAGGGCACAAGAATCCGGCAACAGGTTTTGATAATTAAGTCGGGAGGGGTCCACAGGGTGTCAATCCTCTCAAACTCCTCTAAAACTGGTGGAATTTCCCGGGTCTCCTTGACACTAATTGTTATTCCTGTGAGCGTATGACGATAACGTCGAACCGTTGGCTCATCTTTTCTCGGAATTCGCAAGAGAAAGAAGCAAACAACACCTGCCGCGAAGATAACGGCAGTTTCAAACATGGTGTCATAACCCCTGTAGTCTGCTAACACGGCGGTTACAAGATTGGGCACTGAGGTTTGTTCCAGACTCTTTTCTATGTATCGGGGAGAGACATGATTGTGGGCAGGGGATGCGGGATCTGCCCAGGAAGGAAAGTCGCCCATGGCATAAATAAGCAGGGCGCCGGTCAAAATCACTACGATTATGCCAAAAATTCTCAATCCTTTGTCCTCCTTGTAGTGCGAAAAACCGCTGCTACGAAAAAGATAGTGCTGACCCCGGCCCCCACGGATGCCTCTGTAAAGGCTACATCCACTGCCCCCATAATGGACCAGAGGAGGCACATCATAAAGCTATAGGCGCCGAACAGTATCGCGGATCCAAGAAGATCCTTTATGGTGATGGCTCCAATAGCGGCCACGACCACCAGGGTCAGGATCGCAAGATCCAATTGCCAGATCATAGGTGACCCCCTTGGGATTGAATATTGAATATTGAATATTGAATATTTAGTGTTTGAATCAAAATATTGCCTTCATAGGGTTTTCACTCAGGGACTTTCGCTTTTTCAATCGTCAATCGTCAATCGTCAATCTTTTTTCTTGGTCCAGGGACCGAGCCCGGCGCGTACCCCGGCATCCACAATTCCGTGTATGGCTGTGGGGCTCGATAGAAAAACGAACACCACGATCAGTATGATCTTGAAACCTGTCAGGAGCGTACTCAGAGAAAAATGATGGAGATTAAAGAGCGCCAGGGCTACCAGAATGAGGAGGCCCCCCCCTGTATCCAGTTTGCCGGCCGGATGAAGACGTGAATAGAAATCGGGAAATCGGAGTATTCCTACTGCACCGCCGGTGAAAAAGATCAGACCGCATATGATAAGGAAAACGACAATCAAATCCATTTGCATACTCCTATAGCCTTCCAGATAAAGATTTTGGACTGCGTTATCGGTCAGAATCCTCGACGACGTACTGAAATGTACGACTTACTCGGATTTTTCCCTCTGGCCTTGCCAAAATCATTATCTGAAACGCTACATATGACTATTATTCCCCGAAGAGGCCCTTTCGTTTTTGAAAGTACCTTGAGGCCGCCAAAATGGCGATAAAATTCAGCATGGCGTAAGCCAATGCAATATCCACAAACATATCCACACGATGATAGAGGAACCCGATCAGGATCAGCAGCACTGCGGTTTTGCTGCCAATGGCATTAACGCCGATCAGACGGTCCAGTACCGTGGGGCCGAAAATGGCGCGGTAAAGCGAAAGAACCATCAAGAAACTCAAATAGAGACCGCAGCACAAGAAAAAAGTGTCCATTATTCCTCACCGAATGCCTTGGCAATTCTTCTTTCCATCTCGCCGGGCAGGCCTTCCCTTGATTTTTTATCAAGCGCATGGACAGTAAAGATCCCGTTGATGGAGACATATACTGTTATGGTACCCGGTGTGAGAGTTATGGAGTTTGCAAAGGTAACCAGCGACAGATCCCCCTTCAATCTGCTCTGGAACCTGAAAATCTGAGGATCAATAAGATCCATCATCTTAGGATGAAAGACCAGGTAGAGGACGCGCAGGTTTGCCACGAAGATCTGATAAAGCAACCAGGGTATGTACCTGATGAAGCGTATCCAGGTACCGAAAGATCCTGCTGTCCTTGGCTCAGGGAAGAGGAGATCTTTCGAAAAGAGTGTGACCATAATGCATGATATGACACCCAGGCTGAGGTGAAAGAGATCAAACTTACCTGAAAGAATGACCCACAGGCAAAACAGGATAAAAAAAGTCATCGCGTGGGAGAAGAGGGAACGTGCCATTCCATGGGATGGTACAACGGGCCTGGAGTCAGATTCTCGGGCGGATTC
>JAUWPC010000409.1 GCA_030611815.1 Desulfobacteraceae bacterium | reverse complement strand
CGGGCTTTATCATAGACAGCAGAGGCTATATCATGACCAATAGTCATGTTGTTGCCAACGCCCAGGAGATCATCGTTACCATGGCTAAGGGAAAAAAGATCCAGGCGACCCTTGTTGGCAGGGATCCCAGGTCCGATCTGGCCGTCATCAAGATTCCCCCCGGAGATGTGGACAGCGTAGCCCGATTAGGGGATTCTGAGAGTGTCCGGCCAGGCCAAAAGGCGATCGCCATTGGAAACCCCTTTGGCTTATCGCATACCCTTACCACCGGTATTGTCAGCGCCCTCAACAGAAGCATCAGGACAGAAGATGGGAATCAGATAGACGGTTTGATACAGACCGACGCGGCCATAAACCCAGGGAATTCCGGCGGTCCGCTACTTAATTCTAACGGTGATGTAATAGGGATAAACACCGCGATTTTTAGCCTCTCCGGTGGATATCAGGGTATCGGCTTTGCCATACCGATCAACCTGGCAAAACATGTTGCTACACAGTTGATAACCTCTGGAAAGGTCGCGAGGGCATGGCTCGGTATTTCAGGCATCTCCATAACCCCCAGTCTTTCAGAGGGGCTCAACCTGGGCGTTGAGGAGGGGGTGCTGGTTGTTCAAGTGGTAAGAGGAAGCCCTGCCTATCAGGCCAGGTTAAAGGGGGGGAGCAGGGAGGTTGCTATCGGAGGGATCAGACTCCGTTTGGGGGGAGATATCATAACCGCTGTTGATGAAAAAAACATCTCTGATATGGAGCAACTGGTCCGGCTTTTAAGCAAGATGAGGGTGGGGCAGACCTTGAAGCTGCACATATTAAGGGGCGGCCTCCCTCGGGAAATCAACGTATTGTTGACAGAAAGCCCCTGATTGGATTGATGATTGTTGATTGATGATTGTCGCCCCAGTGAAACACAAAAAATGATTGGGGGTCAGGGTTCAAGGGTTCAGAGGTTCGGGTCATGGTTGAACAAACAAACGAACGCTTAGGGGTGAACTCTGAATCTCTGAAAGTCAGGCAAAGATCCATAATTCATCTCGATATGGATGCCTTTTACCCGGCAGTCGAGGCCCTCGATAAACCTGAGCTGAAGGGAAAACCGGTCATCGTGGGTGGCGCTAAAGAGAGAGGCGTGGTGTCATCCGCCTCCTATGAGGCACGCAGATTTGGTGTCCACTCTGCCCAGCCGATAGCAACTGCCATACGACTTTGCCCTGACGGGATATTTATGCCGGTCAGGATGTCAAGATACAAGGAGGTTTCCAGACGGGTATTCGAAATATTCCATTGCTTCACCCCATTGGTGGAACCTCTCTCCATTGATGAAGCCTTTTTGGATCTTACGGGCGCAGAGCGTCTTATGGGTCAAACCGAGGTGATCGCCAAAAAGATCAAGGAGACGGTTCTTAAAAAGACCGGGCTCACGGTCTCGGCCGGGGTGGCCTCCTCAAAATTTGTCGCAAAAATAGCCTCTGATATTGACAAGCCTGATGGACTTACCGTTGTGCCTCCCGACCGGGTAAGGGAGTTTTTGGATCCACTCCCCGTTAAGAAAATGTGGGGTGTTGGAAAAGTAACACAGCAGGCTTTAGCCCGGCTTAACGTTAAGACCTTTAAAGACCTGCGGCAAATTCCTGTTGAGGTCCTGGAAAAAAACTTTGGAAAGCATGGCGCGGCAATGCATCTGCTCTCCATGGGGATTGATGAAAGAGATGTGGAGCCGGAACGTGAACCAAAATCTATCGGCCATGAGCAGACCTTTATGAAGGATATTCTGAACCCGGATCAGGCCAGGAAGGAGATCCTGTCCCTATCCAACAGGGTTGCCCTTCGGATGCGTCGAGAGGAGGTCAAGGGCAATACCGTTTCTTTAAAGGTGAAATATAGCGATTTTACGCAAATAACCAGGGCTGCAACACTGCCTGAACCCACTGATGACAGCATGGAGATATACTCTACTTCCTGCCGTCTCCTTAAAAAGACAGCCGTGGGCAAAAGACCGGTACGGCTCTTAGGAATTTCCCTGTCCCAGCTCAGTTCCCTTGCTGGAGAGAAACAGCTCTTTCTTTTCGACCAGGATAAGGGGTACCACAAGAGGAAGAATCTTAACACGGCCCTGGACTCAATTTGCGATAAATTTGGTGAAAAAAGCATTCGACCGGCAACGCTGATTTCTAAGAGCTGAATGGGACCATCCCGCATTGCAAAAAGGCCTAAGGATTAGTCAAAAGCCCTCTTCAATTATGCATACCCTATCTTTATTCTTGACACACGCATTAATATATACTATGGCAACAATCTTCAGGAAACAGGCGAATAACCTGCAGCTGCATCCACTTTGGCGCCCAAAACTAATGCATTCTCAAACGACAATCACCTTAATCAAGTGGTATTTTAATCAATATAAATATAAGGAATTCAATGAAAGAAAGGAGGTGAAAGACCTGACGTAGCGGGGGCAGAGTTTTTTGTAGCCTCAAACCAA
>JAUWPC010000014.1 GCA_030611815.1 Desulfobacteraceae bacterium | reverse complement strand
TTCCTACCAGTTGCTGATTTTCATATCCTTCTTCAGAATAATTCTCGCATCGGCAATACTTAATCCCTGCTCATAGACAATGACCGGATTCAGGTCTATCTCCTGGATATCATCGTAGGACCCCACAATCTCCGAAACCGCAAGCAGCAACTCTTTTATGGCCCTTTTATCAACCGGCGGTTTCCCCCGGAAGCCGTTTAAGAGTTCAACAGATCGGATCTCCTCGATCATCCTCCTGGCCGAGCGTTCTGAAATGGGGAGTACTCGGAATACCACGTCATTGAGCAGCTCTACCATTATCCCCCCGATACCGAACATAATGACAGGTCCGAACTGATCATCAATCTTGGTGCCGATAATAACTTCCAGCCCCTGGCCCATCATGGCCTCAACCAGGACCCCCCTGATATTGGCATCCGGATCATACGCCAAGGCGTTCTTCATAATTTCAGAGTATCCCTTTCGGACTTGATCAGATGTCTTCAGGTTGAGTTTCACACCACCGGCATCGGTCTTGTGTAGGATATCATGGGAGACGATCTTCAATGCCACCGCCCCGTCAAATCGTGCAGCCGCAGCAGCAGCCTCCTTCTGTGAATGAACAAGATAGTTTTCAGAGACCGGTGCCCCGTGCAAACTGATCAGTTGCTTGGCCTCATGCTCAAACAGCGCATCTCGATTTTCTTCCCTTGCCTTTCGGAATATCTCACGGCCACGGCGTCTGGATTTACGCCCCTTACTGAAAGTGAATTTTTCCTTGGCGTGATAACTGTGCAAATAGTGTCCATATTGTGAAAGTGACGCAATGCACCTGCAGGCAACCTCAAGCGAATCATAAACAGGGATGTCATAATATCGCAATAGATCGAGAGAGTGGGGTTTGGCATAATTATACAAGCTGTGCATAATAATAGGCTTGTGAGCATTCCTGACCAGTTTCCCCATTCGGTGGGCAGCGTCCTCTTCAACAAACGCCAGGCTTTCGGCAAAGCGGATATTATAGCCTCCAAAGAGGCCCACAATCAGAAGACCGCCAATATGGGCATCATGGAGCAGAATTTCAGCGCAATCAGCAAAGACCGCGGGATTTTCATCAGCGCCACCGGCTATATCCACAGGATTGCGCACCGATGCGCCCGGCGGCAGGATCCTATGCAGTCTTTTTTGGGTTTTTTCATCTAAGGGGGGGATGTTTACGCCGAGATCAGTCAGGTTATCAGCGGCAATCGTCGCATGACCACCGCCGTCGGCAAGTATGGCTATTCTGTTATTTCCGATATGGGGGAGGCTGGCCAGGGTTTCTGCAGCAGGAAAGAGTTCATCCGAGTTCTCTATAACAATGATACCTGCTCTCTTGAAGGCAGTCGTTGCCACCTCTGAAATGCCTGCTAATGCCCCGGTATGCGAACCGGCTGAGAGTTTCCCTGTGGCCGAACGACCGCTTTTGAGCATGACAATCGGCTTTTTGCGTGTAGTTTGATAGGCCTGCTGGAGGAATCTCCGTCCATCGCGCATACCCTCAACATACATGAGAATTGCCGTTGTTCCCGGGTCTTCCTGGAAAAACTCCAGATATTCATGAAATTTCAGGTCTGCCTCATTTCCGATACCCACATAGTAGGAAAATCCCTGCTGGCTCTTAATAGATGCCTCGGTAATAAGGGCAAGGGCCATATTACCGCTCTGGCAGATCAGGGCTATTCGGCCTTTGGGGACATCCTTTAAACCAACCAGGTTTAGATTTCTCTTGAGATTCATCATGCCGGAGGTGTTTGGCCCAATGATCCGGATACTGTTTTTCCTTGCTATATCCACGATCCGGTCTTCCAGTTTCTTACCCTCTTTACCGAGTTCACCAAAGCCTCCGGCGATAATCACGGCCCCTGCCACGCCTTTTTTTCCGCAATCCTCTAAAATCTCGGGAATGGTTGTTGCCGGTGTGGTAATAAGGACCATTTCAACCGGATCTTCGATGTCTGAAACCTTTGCGTAGCAGCGCAGGCCCAATATGCTCTCTTCCTTCGGGTTCACAGGATAGACCTGCCCCTCGAACTTTTCTTCGATCAGGGTCTTGATGGCCTGATATCCCCGCTTGGTCTCCTTTTTCGATGCACCCACCACGGCAACAGATGCTGCGTCTAATACATGTTCCAGGCCCATGAGCTATCTCCCTCTGAATTTGGGTTTCCGCTTTTCTGCAAAAGAAGCAATCCCTTCGTGCCAATCTTCGGTATTCATGCAGGCCAAAATGGCCTCTGATTCGGCAAGCAATACCGTCTCAAGATCCCGGTGGGGGGCTTGCTGGATGAGCTTCTTGGCAAAGCCAATGGAAATCGGAGCCTTTTCTGCCAGCTCCTTTGCAAGGCCAAGGGCCTCTGACATAAGATCCTCCAAAGGAACAGACTTCAGGGCGATGCCGAGTTCCACAGCTTCCTGACCATTAAGGATTTTTCCCGTATAAATCAGTTCCTTGGCCTTCATCATGCCTACAACCTTGGGTAGATGGTAGGTTACCCCACCCCCGACAAAAGTGGCAAGGCCGGTCTCGGGAAATCCAATGGTGGCCGTATCCGCCATTATCAGGAAATCGCCATTTAGCGCCATCTCTGTTCCCGCCCCCCTTGCAGGTCCATTTACGGCAACGATCACCGGTTTGGGGAATTCATAAATCCGCCGGGTGGTTTCATGGGCAAGAAAGATATACTCCCTTTTCTGCCACGGGGTACGGTCCCCTGAAGAGTGCTTCTTCAGATCCGCGCCCGCACAAAAGGCCTGTTTCTCCCCATCCGCCCTCTTCCAGACCGAACCGGTCAAAATCACTGCCCTGACAGATGCATCATTACGAACATCGTCCAAAACTGCCTGCAAATCAAGATACATCTGTTCAATAACCGCATTCATCCTCTCCGGACGATTCAGCCTGATAATGGCAACCGCACCATCCCGGTCAAACAAAACTGTTTCTAATACCATAGGGAATATCTCCATTCTCAGCTTGCTGCTCTAATCTTAATCATAATCACATCCATTGATGCCCATGTAACAAGTCCAATCTCAGATTTTTTTGCTCATAACTTCCTAATATTACTACATTTCAACTTCACTTTTTGTGAATTTTGCGCCTTTTTGCGGCTTTACCAAACTTTAGGCATCATCAGAGACTATTGGATTAAGATTATGATTACGATTATGATTACGAAAACAATTTTTGGAACAGAGCACTACTCCCCACCAGCATTCCTGCTAAAGACGAGTTCTTCGACCAGTATCAAGTATCCAGCATCAAGTATCCATTATCCAGCTATGCTTAGGTTACGCCAACTTCTAATTATGATCAAGCCCTTATCACCATTCCTCGTCACTTGACAACATCTTTAATAGAACTTAATTTTGGGACGTTATGCAGAAAGTTTATAAGTCCTTAAAAATCATTTCTAATAAATTTGATGGTCTCGTAAAAAGTCGGAGATCAACTTTGTGACGGTGATAACCGCCTGATATTGATCAGATCCGTTTTTTATTTTTGCGCATTTTGCGCCTTTTTGCGGCTATATCAAATTTTCATTGGAGGAAAAATATGCGATTTGACAAATTCACATTAAAGGCACAGGAAATCATCCAGACCGCTCAGCAGTTGGCTGAAAAATTTGGACATCAGCAGATAGAACCCGAGCATCTAATAAGGGCCATTTTGGAACAGAGGGAAGGGGTGATTCCACCTCTCCTCGGAAAAATAGGCGCTGATCAGAATCAGCTCATCAGCTCTTTTGAGTCTGCATTGGAGAACCTCCCCAAGGTGTCCGGCGCCGGATATGGGCAGGCCTATCTCTCTCAACGTGCAAAGGCCGTATTGGATAAGGCCTTTTCTGAGGCGGAACAGGTGAAAGATGAATTTGTGAGTCTCGAACATATCCTTTTAGCCGTAACAGATGAAACGGGGGGGGAGGCAGCAAACATCCTTGCTGCCTCCGGGATTACAAGGGATATGATCCTCAAGGCTTTAGTGGACATCCGGGGGGGCCAGAGGATTACCGACCAAAACCCTGAAGACAAGTATCAGGCATTGGAACGTTTCAGCATGGACCTGACCGCCATCGCATCGAAGGGGGATTTAGATCCGGTAATAGGCCGCGATGACGAGATCAGGCGGATTATACAGGTCCTTTCCAGGAGGACCAAAAACAACCCCGTCCTGATCGGAGAGCCGGGGGTAGGCAAAACCGCCATAGTGGAAGGTCTTGCACAACGAATCATACAGGGCGACATCCCCGAAACACTGAAAGAAAAAAGGGTGGTCGCCCTGGATATGGGGGCACTCATTGCCGGCGCAAAATACCGGGGGGAATTTGAAGACAGGCTTAAGGCGGTATTGAAGGAGGTAACAGATTCCCAGGGCCAGATCATCCTTTTTATAGATGAGATGCATACCTTAGTGGGCGCCGGTGCTGCAGAGGGAGCTGTAGACGCCTCCAACATGCTCAAGCCTGCCCTCGCCCGGGGCGAATTGAAGTGTGTTGGCGCCACTACCATCAAGGAGTACAGAAAATACATTGAAAAGGACGCAGCATTTGAGAGACGGTTCCAGCCGGTAATGGTGGAAGAGCCCACTGTTGAAGATACCATTTCGATCCTGCGCGGGCTAAAGGAAAAATATGAGGTTCACCATGGCGTTCGCATCAAGGATTCGGCCCTCGTGGCCGCTGCAACGCTCTCTCACAGGTATATCACTGACAGGTTCCTGCCGGACAAGGCAATAGATCTCATAGATGAGGCCACATCCCGTCTGAGGATCGAGATCGACAGTATGCCCGCGGAGATAGATGCTATTCAGCGAAAGATAACTCAATTGGAAATAGAGAGGGAGGCCCTGAAAAAGGAAAAGGACCAGGCCTCCAAGGACCGGCTTAAAAAGATCAAAGCCGAGTTGACGCAACTCAAATCCCAAACCGAGGAAATGACCGCGCACTGGAAAAAAGAGAAGGATGCCATCTCCAAGATACGAAGCATCAAGGAAAGGCTTGAAGCAACCAAGTCAGAGGCCCAGATTGCGGAACGGGACGGCAACCTTGCCAAGGCAGCCGAGCTGAAGTACGGCACACTCATCGAACTGGAAAAAACCTTGGAGGAAGAAAATAAGAAGCTCGAAGACCTCCAGTCCGGTCAAAAAATGCTCAAGGAAGAGGTGGACAGCGAAGATATCGCCGAAGTGGTGGCAAAATGGACCGGAATCCCTGTTTCGCGCATGATGGAGGGTGAAAAAGAGAAGCTCCTGAAGATGGAGGAAAGACTCGCCCTGCGGGTGGTGGGCCAGGAAAAGGCCATAGCTGCCGTGGCAAATGCGGTGCGTCGGGCCCGTTCAGGGCTTCAGGATCCAAATAGGCCGATAGGGTCATTCATATTTATGGGCCCCACCGGTGTCGGCAAGACCGAGCTTGCCAGGGCCCTGGCCCAGTTTCTCTTTGACGACGAACAGTACATGGTCCGGATTGACATGTCGGAATATATGGAAAAGCACTCGGTTGCAAGGCTGATAGGCGCCCCTCCAGGTTATGTGGGATATGAAGAGGGGGGCTACCTCACAGAGGCCATCAGGAGACACCCTTACTCTGTGATCCTCTTCGATGAAATCGAAAAGGCCCATCCCGACGTCTTCAATGCCCTGCTTCAGATCTTAGACGACGGCCGCATGACCGATGGCAAGGGCCGCACAGTGGACTTCAAGAATACCGTACTGATCATGACCTCCAATGTGGGGAGCCAGTTTATTCAGGAGATGGGGGGCAAGGAGAGCGGTGAAATGGAAAAGAGAGTCATGGATATCCTTCGTGCCACTTTTAAGCCGGAATTCCTGAATCGCATAGATGATATCGTCATATTCAACGCCCTCGGTCCCGAAGAAATCAAGGAGATTGTGGGGATCCAGATCGGCCTCTTGAGTAAACGTCTCGAGGCAAACAAGATCACCCTGAAACTGACTGAGAGTGCAGAGGAGTTCCTTGCAAACACCGGTTTTGATCCGGTCTATGGCGCAAGGCCCCTCAAGAGGGCGATTCAGCGCTATATCCAGGACCCCTTGGCAGTAAAAATCTTAGAGGGTTCGGTAAAAGAAGGGGATGATGTGGCCATGGATGCGAAGGGAGGGAAGGTGGTTTTTGAGTAAGGGCTAATGCTTGTTCATCTTCTCCCTTAATTTTTGTGAAACCTTGAAGCTCACCCGCCTCCTGGAGTTGATGATAAGTGCCTCACCCGTTTGAGGGTTTCTCCCCTTTCTTGCCCATTTGAACTTGACTTGGAATTTCCCAAAGCCAAAGATGCGCACATCTTCGCCTTTAGCCAAGCTCTCTTTGATTTTCTCGAACAGGGAGTCAACGATTTCAACCGCTCGTTTCCGACTCAGGAATGTACAATCCAACTCGGGAAATAAAAATAGCTGGGAGCCTTTGAGCCTTCGTTTGAAACGTACATTTTCCATCACGCTCTTGACAATATCCATCTTGGTCAATGTCATGGTGGTTCAACCCCCTCCCTTCGGGTGTAAATCAGGAGTGTTGGAGTACCAGTATTGGAGTGTTGGGTCCAAAAACGGAAAAAGATCTAATTTGTATTCTTCAATCCTTGTTACCCCGAGATCCAAATACGTTGCATATTTGCCCATAATTGCAACGATTCATCCATTCCAATACTCCAAATACGATAAACTTCTCGTTTTATACGGTGTGGATGGCTATCCTTTACCAACGGCCGTGAGTTACACCCCCTACCTGCTCTCTGCTCCATGCTCTATGCTCTCTGCCCTATGCCCTATGCGCTCCGCCGCGCCAAACTGCATATCATGAAGCTGCCTGAACCGCCCGTTCAGGCTCAGCAACTCCTCAAGAGTCCCCGTTTCCACGATTCTTCCCTTCTCCAGGACAAAAATACGGTCTGCTCTCATGATTGTGCTCAATCTGTGAGCCACAATCAGGATGGTTCGCGTCCCCTTCAACCTTTCAATTGCCGCCTGGACAAGCCTTTCGCTCTCTGCATCGAGGGCCGAGGCCGCTTCATCCAACATCAGAATGGCGGGGTCAATTAGTATCGCCCTTGCAATGGCTATCCGCTGCCTCTGCCCGCCTGACAAAAGGCTCCCCTGATCCCCCACCATGGTCTGGTAGCCCTGTGGTTGCGCCATGATAAAGTCATCGGCATTGGCGGCAGTGGCAGCCTCTATTATCTCTTCCCGGCTTTTCTGAGGGCTCCCGTAGCTGATGTTATATTGAATAGTCTGATTAAAAAGGAGGGTCTCCTGGTTCACAATCCCTATCTGTTTGCGAAGCGATTCCAAGGTCACATTACGAACATCGTTTCCATCAATGGTGATACTTCCCTCTGTAACGTCATAAAAACGGGGTATAAGGTCTAAGAGCGTGCTCTTGCCAGCCCCGGTAGACCCCACAAAGGCCACCATTTCCCCCCTTTTGAGGCGGAATGAAATATTCTTGAGCACCAGATCATTGGGTGAATAACCAAAGCTAACGCTATCAAATTCTATAGACTGGTGATGGCGGGGGAGCGATTTTGCCCTCGCATTATCTCGAATATCAGGCACCCTTGCCATAATGCCAAAAACCCGCTTTGTGGCGCCCTGAAGGGTCTTGATCTGGTTGTTCACCAACGCCAATCTCTTTATCGGCCTGTAAACCCTTGAAAAGGCATACGTCATTGCCATAATCTCTCCAAGGGTATGATGAAAATAGACCTTTCCAACAATCAGGACCGCCGGCATGACTAAAAAAACAACTGAGTCCATCATCGGACCGAGCCCTAATTGCCATCGATTCCAGTGCATGATCTTTTTGTAGAGATTTTGAGCCAACTCACTGAACCGCTTCACCTCACTCCTTCCCATAAAAAACCCCTGCACCAATTTAAGACAGAGGAGGTTCTCATGATAGGCCGAGGTAACTTGTGCAATCGCTTCCTGGACCCTAAAAGAGTGTTTTTTGACCTTGCGGCCGAATAGCCTGACGAGAAGAGCAATCAAAGGCACTGCAAAGAAAACCAGCAAGGTCAGCTTGAGATTCATCACAAAGAGAAAGATCAAGAACACCAACGCCGTCAGTGGGTACTCGATAAGCCCTAAGAGCACCTCGGCAATGAGACCCTGCAGCACGGCCAGATCAGCCGTGGACCTGGCAATCAGTTCCCCTGATTTCTCTTTATGATAAAACCCCATTGAGAGAGAGTTGAATTTCCTGAAAAGGTCTATTCGGACCGATTGAACCGCCCTGTTGGAAAAGGCAGCAGCAGCAAGGCCGCCAAAATAGGTGGTGATGGATCTGATGAAAACCGCGACAAAGGCCACTAAGGTGAGGAGCCCGAGGAGGCGGTTCGGGGTTATCCCATCCACAACGGTCAGTTCGGTCCGTTTCCAGGAAAACCATGAGCCGGAATCAAACTGTATCCAGGGTATTTTCCAGGCAACGGGAGATGTCCCTGTCTTCATCCCTTCATCTATAAAGGGTTGCAGGAGGTAAGCGGGAACCACCACGAACAAAGAGGAGATGGCCATGAGGACTAATGCACAGATGACCATCCCCCGATGGCGCTTAATGTAGGAGGCAATCTCTTTGCCAATGATACGATCTAACATGTGATTTGGTTGAGTGGTTTAGTCCCGCCTGAGGCGGGATTGAGTGGCTGAGTGGTTGGTAGCGGTCCACCGGTTGTAGGGGACTCGCATGAACTCTGATTTTCTAAAGCGCTCCTATGAGCCTCGATATAACAATCCGCTGTACCTCAGAGGTCCCCTCGCCTATGTCTAAGAGTTTCTGATCCCTGTAGAACCTTTCCACATCATACTCCTTCATCAGGCCGTAACCACCGTGGAGCTGGACAGCGTGGTTTGCGCAGCGATACATGACTTCGGAACAGTTGAGCTTGGCCATGGCCGCTTCCTTGGAAAAAGGCTTGTCATTATCTCTTAGCCAGCATGCCTTGTAAAGGATGAGACGGGCGCACTCTATCTCAAGGGCCATGTCGGCCAATTTGAATGCATTCACCTGGAAATGGGATATCGGTTTGCCGAACTGCTCCCGCTCTTTACTGTATTTAAGCGCTAATTCAAAACATCCCTGGGCCCCACCCAAACCCATTGCGCCAATGGACAGCCGTCCCCCGTCTAATGTCTGCATCATCTGGTAAAACCCATTGCCTCTTAGGCCCAAGAGGTTATCACTCGGGACACGACAATCATCAAAATAGAGCTCGCTGGTATTGGATGCACGCCACATCATTTTCCCGTGCATCACTCTTGCCTCGAATCCAGGGGTGCCGGATTCAACATTGATACACGAAAGCTCGGGCCGGCCATCATCACGGGTTCCAGTGCGGCAGAGACAAGTCACCCCTGATGTAATTGTAGTAGAGGCATTGGTAATAAAGATCTTACTACCGTTAATGATCCATTCGTCTCCGTCCAAGACCCCTGTGGTCTTGGAATTGCCGGCGTCAGAACCGGCATTAGGCTCAGTCAAACCAAAGCCCCACAGGGCCTCCCCTTTGCACAGTTTTGGCAGGTATTTCTCTTTTTGCCCCTCACTCCCAAAATAATAAAGGGGACCGATCCCTAAGGAATTGCCTGCCGCTACCGTGGCGGCATGTGATCCATCCACCCTGGCAATCTCTTCGGTGGCGATAATATACGAGACATAATCCATCCCCTGGCCGCCATATTTTTCAGAAACAAACATCCCGAAAAGACCCAGATCGGCCATCTTCTTCATGGTTTCATAGGAGAATTCCTCTTTTTCATCAAACTCCCTTGCAACCGGTTTGATCTCCTTTTCAGCGAAATCACGGACCGAATTGCGCAGGATCTCCTGTTCCATAGATAAACTGAAGTCCATAAACACACCTTTGATTGACGAATTACGAATTGAGGGATTTTGGAATCCCTAAGCCGATAATTTTATAGGCCTAAGTAGAAATTTTGTCAATTAGAAAAGGAGTTATCGGGGAAGGCGAACATCCGGAGTCTGTCGGAATTACTTGATCACCTATGATTTTTGGTATATGTAAGGTGCTCAAGGTTGCAGGTTGCAGGTTGCAGGTTGCAGGTTGCAGGTTGCAGGTTGCAGGTTGCAGGTTTCAAGATGAACGTTTTTCAATAGTCAATAGTCAATTCCAGTAAGGAGGCCCTTATGAAGGGACCAGGAGGGTTGGTCCGGTCCGATAAGATAAGTGGGTATGAAAACATAGGCCCCCTCTATGAATGGTCGGAGGCAGGGGCCTATCTTGTGATTGACCGGGTCAGATTTGAAGGAAAAACGGGGGCGGTTTTGTGTTACTATAACCCTCCTGTCCATCAGGTGGGCAATCCCGGCTTAGATGCCTATTTAGAAAGTCTGGATAACGTCTTAGAGAAAAGGGATAACCTGGAATTTCTCATCCTTTACGGCGCCAACGACCCTGTCCATGCCGGCGGGGATCTCAAGGAAAGCCTGACCAAACTGGACAGTACCTTGGATATAAAAAGAGAAAGGGAAGCTGCCGGCGCATCACCGGAAGAAGTGGACCGCCTCTTTGATTGGGCAGACATCCGGTTAAAAAAGGGGCAGGCCCTCCACGGAAAGATCAGGGCCATTTCAAACCACTTCAGGGTCATTGCCGCTTGTGGGGGGGGTACGCGATTCGGCGGTTCGGCTGAGATCCCACTTATGGCCGATTACTTGGTGGGCGATTCCAGAAGCGGTATGTGTTTCAGTGAGGCTATGATCGGTCTCATTCCCGGTTGGGCAGGAATCGCCCGGACACTAATCAAGGCGGGCCTGACCAACACGGAATATATGTGTAAGACATCAAAGGAAGCCAAGGCCAACCAGTTAAAAGAGATTGGAATCTACAATGTTGTTGTAGATATTCCTTTCCCTTTTCCAAAAAGGCAAAAAACCGGTGATCGGGAGGCTGACAAGACGGCTTATCTTGAGGCCTTAGAGACCCACGATAATGAGACAGGAAAGCTTCTGCTTCCCAAGGCCCTGGAAATCGCAACCTGTCCGGAAGAAAATATCCCGAAGGTAGATGAGAAAGAGAGGCCCATATTAGCCACAAAAGAGGACGTCGATAGAGAGGTGGCCAGGAGAAAGGACCCTGAAAACTATTCTCATCTCTGGGGAAAATCCTTGAGAGAGGTAAAAGATGAGATTGTTGGGACAGGAAGGCCCTTAGCCCCCCAATCCATAGATGCATTAGACAGACTTCTCGATGATTACGATCCATTAAGATTTGATGAGCATCAATTTGTTCAAAGAGAAATGACAGCAGACGCCAGGCTTTACAGGGATACAAAATTGCGTGCGGGTCTGGTCGCAACACTCGAACAAAGCATAGCAAACTACAGGGAGGCATAATATTCAGAGCTCGATATTTGATCTAAGAAATAGCTCTTTTTTTAGAACACTATCCTCATCATAATGGCTATATCGAGCCAAATTGAGGAATTGCGAATTTAGGGATTGAGGGATTAAGATGAGGAAATGATTCAGATTTCAATTCCTAAATTCCTGAATTTTACGAGAGTCCAATTTCCGGGTAAATAATATGAATTCGAATAATAATAACGACTTAACCACTTAACGAGGCCTGTATAATGAAACAGTATTTTGAAAAAATGACACCCATTGGAAAGGAACTTAGTGAGAAGGATAGAGAGCAAAACAGGGAAAACGCCCTTGAGATATCAAAGGTGGACGAGGATATCGCCGAGGCCATAGAGAAAAGAAAACTGGCCGGTATCCCGGCCGAAAGGGTCCACAAACGGGGAGAAAAGACGGCCTGGGAAAGGATCGACCTTTTAGTTGATCCCGGGACCTTCTTACCCTTAAACAGCCTTTATGATCCCGAGTTCAACCAGGAGGGGAGCACCGGCGTCTTGACCGGATTAGGTAAGATATCGGGTAGATACGCACTAATCATTGCCTCGGATAATAAAGTCCTTGCCGGGGCCTGGATTCCGGGCCAGCGTGAACATGTGTTCCGTGCCCAGGATATTGCCGAGCAACTGCATATCCCCCTGGTATGGGTCCTCAACTGCAGCGGTGTCAAATTGACTGAACAGGAAAAGGTATACGCGGGCAGGCGATCAGGCGGAAGGACCTTTTTCAGGCATTCAGAGTTGATTGAAAAGGGAATACCCGTGATCGTGGGCATGTTCAGCACCAACCCTGCCGGCGGGGGATATCATGCCATCAGCCCTGCAATTATTTTTGCCCATGAAAAATCCAACATGGCCGTGGGCGGCGGAGGCATTGTGAGCGGCATGTCTCCAAAAGGACATTTTGACCTTGAGGGAGCAGAGACCCTGATTGAGGCAACAAGAGAGTTTAAACAGGTCCCGCCCGGCGGTGTCAAAATCCACCATGATAAGACCGGATTCATGAGAGAGGTCTTTGATACGGAAGAAGGTGTGATTGAGGCCATAAGAAAATGTATGGCAGGTATGCCGCTATATGATCCTTCAACCTTCAGGGTTGCAGAACCTGCTGATCCGCTGTACCCGCCAGAGGATCTCAATTTTATCGTTCCCGTTAATCAAAAGAGGACCTACAGCATTGAACAGGTATTAGCTAGGCTCTTTGACGGGAGCGAACACATGGAATACAGACCGGATTACGGTCCTGAAGTGTACTGCGGCCTTGCCAAGATAGACGGTTTTTTAGTGGGGGTGATTGCCAATCGCCAGGGGTTTTTGGGCAAGGGGTATCCCAAATATGCAGAGAATAAGTACTTAGGCATAGGGGGCAAGCTTTACAGAGAAGGTCTAATTAAGATGAATGAGCTTGTCATGTTCTGCGGCAGGGATAAGTTGCCCCTGATCTGGTTTCAGGACACAAGCGGTATTGATGTGGGTGATATCGCTGAACAGGCGGAACTCTTAGGGCTTGGCCAGTCACTCATCTACTCCATTGAAAGTTCGCACGTGCCCATGATGTGCGTTGTCTTGAGAAAGGGAACGGCCGCGGCCCATTACATCATGGGAGGGCCCCAGGCAACCCGGAATAATGCCTTTACATTGGGCGTGGAGACCACAGAAATATATGTCATGCACGGCGAGACCGCTTCTGCCGCGGCCTTTGCAAGGCGATTGGTCAAGGAACAGGATGCCGGACATCCCCTTGAACCTGTGATAGATAAGATGAACGCCCTTGCCCAACAGTATCACGACCAGTCCAGGCCCATATACTGTGCAAAGGCAGGGTTTGTGGACGAGATCACCCAGTTGGCAACTCTTAGGGACTATTTTGTTGGTTTTGCAAGATGCTGTTATCAAAACCCGACCAGTATCTGCCCCCATCACCAGATGCTGCTGCCGAGATCCATCAGGGGGTAGGGGTCAGAAGTCAGTGGTCAGAAGTCAGAGGTTAGGGGTCAGTGGTCAGAAGTCAGAGGTCAAAAAAACGAGTATCCCCGCTGAAGACGGGATCTCCGCTGCGCTACAACCAGCATCCAGTATCCAGCATCCAGAAACCAACATCCAGCATCCAGTAAAAGGAGGAAAAAATGAGCGAATATGATATTTTCAAAGTCAATCCGAGAATGCCAAAAAAGGTCAGGTTAGGTGATATCACCATCAGGGACGGATTTCAGCATGAGGAGGAATGGATACCCACTGAGGCCAAGATATATTATCTCCAGGAACTGGCCTTTGCCGGTGTGAAACGGATGGAGGTGACCAATTTAGGCAACCCCAGGATCATGCCCCAGTTCAAAGACTGTGAGGAGACCTTGAAAGGGGTGCATAACGACATATTTAAAAAGAGATTAGCCAAGAGAGGCATCAATCATGACGATATTGAATGGACGGCCGTAACCATCAGGGAAGGGGCCGTGGACCAGGCAATCAGACTCAAGGAGAAAGGGTATGGCCCGGACAGGGTCCTAATGATGGTATCCACCGATGAGGAGCATCATTTCGCCAACAGTGGCACCACGCTTCCTGATTACTGGAAGGAGGCAGAGCGCTGTATCAAGAAGTGCAAGGCGGCCGGCATCAAGATGTGCGGCACGGTGAGCACCATCTGGGGGAGCCCCATATCGGGCCCCACAAGATTTGAGGAGGCCGTGGAGTTTACCAAACGGTGGCTCAGTATCGGGGCCGATGATATTGAACATGCAGACCATGATGGCTCTGCGCCACCCAATAAGGTATACCGCTACTTTTCCATGATATTGGATGAAATGCCCAATACGGATCTCCACATCGCCCATTTTCATGTGACCAGGGGATGGGGCCTTGCAAACGTTTTAGCTGCCCTTCAGGCAGGTATCGACATATTTGAGGGGACCATCGGCGGGATGGGCGGCCAGCCGGCCAATTTCTTGGGCAAGACCCCAGTGCCTGGGACAGGATCGTATTATTACAAAGACCCCAATGTGGTGGGACTGGTCACATTTGAAGATATGTGTGTCATGTTAGATGAGATGGGGATTGATATCGACGGGATAGATGTGGACAGGATACTGGAACTCGGCACGATGATGGAAAAGACTGCGGGGAGGAGATTGCGCTCCGAATCAATCCTGAACGGCAGGATCCCAAAAGAGGCGCGCGAAGAATTCAAGCGGCCAGGGCTCCCAAAAGTAAAAGAGAAGTTAGGAGAGAAACCGGGCGTGGTCATACCCGAGGGGTGGCCGGAAAAGGCCGAAGTGCCCCCGGAACTGCTGATAGGGCAATAATTCGTAATTGCCCGTAAAAAGGACTTTTTACGGGCGTATCATAATCTTAATCGTACTCTTAATCATAATCGTTTTGAGTAAGATTAGGATTATGATTAAGATTATGAAACAGGAAAGCCATCTCTTCTCTTATTTCCCTTTCTCAGCCGGGAGGGATCGGGAGAGAGGAATCCTGCTGTAGAGTTCTCTTTGGACTTTTTCAGCCAAGGCAAACACACCCTTCTCATTAAGCCCGGTCTCCACCCCTAATCTACCAAAAAGCTGAACCAGTTTCTCGGTTGGTTGATTTCCGGGGGCCCCGGTAATACAGCCCCCGGTCCCGCCGAGGGAGGCATCGAATCGCCTGATCCCCAGATCAAAGGCGACCTTAGAATTGGCCAGGGCCTGATCTCCTGATATATGGTGGGGATGGTATCCTATCCTATCCCTGTCACTTCCCTTTCTCAGTTCAAGAATCGTCTCCAAAATTTCTGCTGTTTCCCCTTCGTCTGCCACCCCTTGAAGATCCGAAAGGGTAATGGTACGAACACCGAGATCAAAGAAGAGGTCCATGTTGCGGTTTACATGATCAAGATCCGCCCTAACGATGACTCCGGTTTTTGAGTCCATATATCCGAATGCCGCCGAGATGTAGGCAACCACCCGGATATGCCGCAAGGAGGCATCCCTGATGATGGTTCTATATTCCTCCACGGTTTCCTTCAAAGGCCTTCCTAAGTTGGCCAGGTTGTGGGCCTCGACGGCAGAGAAGAATATCCCCATTATATGATTATAACCATCCGGGCCGAGGCCAAGGGAACGAAAGGTTTTGTAGCCGGCCAGATTGGGGACCAGGGTAATAATATTGACGTCATCTACCCTGCCGAGATCGGTCGAGACCTTTCTGAGGGCATCTTCATTCATGGCAGGGGCCACCTTGGGAGAAATGCAAGAAAGGACTTCGAGGCTGCGAAAACCGGCATCCATCAGTTCAGATGCAATCTTAGCCCTGATTCCCGGCGTAAAGATATGCAGGTGGGTTGCCGGGACATTCTGGCCGAACTCCCTCAAGGTTACGTCGGTGATCGTTACGCTATCGGCTTTCCTGTCCGCCATTGACATTCCTCAATGCCTGAAGGAAAAGCCTGTTCAGGCACGATTTTGGATTAGAGATTTTCCAATCCCATTCTTACGCATTTTTTAAATAGGGGCAATACAATACTGCCAATTCCGTCTCCCATCCTCGAAAAATTGACATTTTCTGGGCACGTTATTTTTTTCTTGACACTAATACTTTATAATGTATACTTTATAAAGTATACGACATGAGTGATTTGTCATGCACAAAATCCGCACAAAAACCCTGCACCAGGAAATTGTTGCTCAGATCCAGAAAATGATCCACAACGGTATTCTGGTAAAGGGACAAAAGATCGATGAAAAACGCCTCTGTGAGTCCATGGGGGTAAGCAGAACCCCTGTGCGAGAGGCACTCCGACTGCTAAAATCAGATGGTCTCATAGATCTCATTCCCCACAAGGGCGCCTACGTCAGCCAGCCCTGCATTGAAGAAATCAACGATATGTTTGAAGTGATGAGCGTGCTGGAAGGAACCTGCGCCCGGCTCGCCGCTGCCAATATGAAGGGAAAAGATTTCAGAAAAATTGAATCCCTGCATGAGGAGTTAGAGGACCATTATCGAAACAGGGACCATGAGGCCTATTTGAAAAGAAACCATGTCTTTCACGTTTTTATACAGGAATTAGCCGGTAACAGGGTCTTAAACGATGTCATCAACGGCCTTAGACAGAAGATCTTGCTTTACCGGCAGAAACAACTTTACCAGCCAGAACGTTTCGATCAATCCATCCAGGAACATAGAGACCTTCTTCAGGCATTTCGCAAGAAGGATCCGGGTTTAGCCGAATTGCTGATGAAACAGCATCTCCTTATGCAGTGCAAGGCCCTTGTCGGGCTATATGCCAGCAAGGGCATAAGAGAGGGGGAACAGGCGGAAGAACAGGAAAAACGCCAGATCTTATAACCTTAAACAGGAAAAGGAGGTCCCAATGAAAGAAAAAACAGGAAAAATCGGAGTTCTGGTTATTGCTTTGTGTTTGACATGTGCCTTGTTGGCGTGGGGTGAACGGGCAGAGGCCAAGCCGATGGTACTCAAACTTTCCCATCAATTTGCCGCAGGTGATGTCCGAGACCTGATGGGTCGGGTGTTTGGAGACATGATAACTAAAAAGACAAACGGGGAAATCAAATTTCGTTACTACCCGGCCAAATCTTTGTTCAAACCAAAAGAGCAGTGGGATGCTATGCGTAAAGGGGCGTTAGATATGTCAGTATTCCCCCTGGATTATGCCTCCGGAAAGGTGCCTCAATTTTCAATTACCTTAATGCCCTGTTCGGTGTCCACAATTAAAGAAGGACTTAGCTGGAGAAATAAACCGATTGGTAAAAAGATTGAGGCCCTGATGGAAAAAAACGGTGTTAAAAACCTTGTATGGGCCTGGTTCGACGGAGGTATCGCCAGCAAGATTAGACAGATAAAAGTTCCTGCAGATGTGAAGGGAACAAAACTGAGGGCGGCCGGCAAGAAATTTGAATACATGATGCGAGAGGCAGGGGCCTCTATTACCAGCATGCCTTCTTCAGAAACCTACCATGCCCTTTCAACCGGCGTTTTAGATACAATGATGACGTCGTCGGCCTCTTTTGTTTCCTACCGGCTCTATGAAGTCCTGAAGTATATTAACGTGCCGAGGGATTATTCCATCTGGTATATGTCCGAAAATCTATGTATCTCCATGAAGACATGGAACAGGCTCACTCCGGCTCAGCAGAAAATCTTTCTTGAAACAGCCGAATGGATGCATGAAAAATGGGTATATCAGAATTTTAAGACATTGGTGGATAAACTGATTACTGCTTACACCAAGGCCGGTGTTAATATCCATTACATGACCCAGGCGGAATTTAATATATGGCTGGAATTTGCAAAAAAAACCGCGTGGAAGGATTATGCCGAAAATGTGAAAGGCGGGCAGGAATTTCTCGATCTGGCCATTCAGGCAATGAAATAGAAGTATCCTAAGTTTGAAGTGCCTAAAGTGAGTCCCGCCCAAAAGGGGGATTGTTGATTCTGAGAGATTATCTCTCACAGTTCAGTGCTGCTTGGTCACGCCTTGGCGTGATTGGAATGATGGAGTTTTGGAGTAATGCAAAGCACACTCCTAACGCGATAAATCTCACCACTCCAAGACTCCAGCTCTCCAGTACTCCGATACAAGGAACTTCGATATTCTAAATTCTTTATGCGATATTCAATCCCGCGTTTCGCGGGATCAAATATCTTTGGTTAACTTTAGGCACTTTAGGCACTTTTCCGGTTTATCCGGGTTAGGCACTTCAAACTTCAAAAATGGGGCATATATCATGAAACGGCTTGGAAGAATATTGGCACTGATAATTAATGGGTTGACCTACATTACGGGCTGGATAGCGGCATTATCTCTTGTGGCGGCTGCAATAATAGTGACTGAATGTGTTATCGTCAGAAAGGTATTTGGTGTTTCTACGATATGGCAAATAGAAGCATCTGTGTTTTTGCTTATTCTTGTTGTCTTTACCGGGGCCGCATTTGTTCAGAAAAATGAGCATCAACTTAATGTTGACCTTGTTATTATCCATCTATCACCTAAAACCAGAGAGGTAACCCTTATTATCGTTTCCATAATATCCTGTATTCTCGCTTTGATACTTGCCTGGTATGCATGGCCCATGTGGTGGGAGGCCCTTGTCAATAATGAACACTCCGAATCTTTGTGGGGTCCGCCTTTGTGGATTCCGTATTTGTTTCTTCCGCTTGGTATGACACTGCTTTTTCTCCAGTATATTGTGTATATAGGAGACAAAATAATAGCCCTCAAAAAAGGTGAATTTGCCGAAGAAAAAGAACGGTTTGAACTAAAAGACATAGAGATACCCAAGGCTGATTCGGATCCAAAATAGGAATTAGCATTCAGCAAAGGAACGCCCGATATGAACGAATTAGTTATTGCAATACTTTTATTTGGAAGCGCGTTTGCTCTATTGATTTCAGGTATTCCCATATGGGCAGGATTAGTCGGCGTATCCCTGCTATTCGTTCTCATTTTTTCTCCTCACCTGTTCACTGTGCTTCCTTATGTGCTCTATAGCAGCATGGACAGTTTTGCGTTGTTAGCTATCCCCCTCTTCATTCTTCTCAGCGCTCCAATAGCCGAATCAGACGCGAGCAAGGACTTATACGAAACACTCCACAAATGGCTTTATAAAATCCCTGGGGGACTTGGGATTGCCAACATGCTTGGTTGCGGTATCTTTGCTGCTTTATGTGGCTCCAGTCCGGCCACAGCAGCAGCTATTGGAGGGATCGGAATCCCGGAGATGAGAAAGCGTGGCTATTCCCCTGCATTGAGCACAGGATTGATTGCCCATGCAGGTACGTTCGGTATTCTTATTCCGCCAAGTGTCACCATGATCCTTTACGGGGTTGCCACCGAGACATCCGTTGGCAAATGCTTCATTGCTGGTATTCTTCCGGGTATACTTGAAATCCTCTTAAGCTGTATCTGGGTTGGGGGTATTTTTTACTACCGCAAATTTGTTCCTGCCACACCCGGATCCATGTATTACATTGAAGACCGCGGGTTAGTAGAAACCTTTACCTGGAAAGAAAGGTTTACGTCTCTTATCAAGGTTCTTCCATTCGTCTTAATTATATTTGGAATCATGGGCTCCCTGTACGGTGGTTGGGCTACACCAAGTGAAGCAGGAGGATTGGGCGCTGTGCTTTCTCTCATTTTTGTCATAACTATCTATAAAATTCGCAGGGCCAGACAACTCTGGAAGATATTTATTAAAGCATTAAACGAAAGCAGCATGATATTGATGATCATGGCCGCTGCCTTGCTTTTCTCGTATGTCTCTTCCGATCTGTATGCGACCCAGGCGCTGGGTGAGCTGATTTTAAGTCTCCCCTTTGGGAAATGGGGGATCATCATACTCATTAATTTCCTGCTTTTAATGTTAGGGTGTTTTATCCCCCCGGCCGCCGTGATCTTAATGGTGGCCCCTCTACTGCTCCCTATAATCAAGGGGTTGGGATTTGATCCCATATGGTTTGCGGTAATCATGACTGTTAATCTTGAGATTGGACTGGTAACCCCTCCCGTTGGGCTTAACCTTTATATTGTGAAAAGTATCGCTCCTGACATTCCCATGTCCCATATTTTGTTAGGAGTCGTTCCCTTTATAATCATAGAGGTACTTGTTATTGCTTGTGTATGTGTCTGGCCGGAATTGGCTACATGGCTTCCAAACAAGATGATAGGATGAATGTAACCCTAAACGTTGAACCCTGTCGAAGATCCCCGCACATAGTGCGGGGGAACCTGTGAACGCCTACGGGTAAATTTATAATTAGTGTCTGAACGAAAACCCTGTTCAGGCACGATTTTGGATTCATACTCTTAATCGTAATCTTAATCATAATCGTTTTGAGTAAGATTACGATTATGATTAAGATTAAGAAATAGTTATTTCGTTCAGTATCTATTTAGTGGGGGCGGACATGAATGCTGGATCCCTGAAAGACTGCTTTTTGAATTCTTTTTCAATTAGAGGTGAAAAAAAGGCCATAAGCTTTTTCCGGGACGGAGTAGTTGAGACGGAGATCACTTATCCGGAACTGGATCGGGATTCAAACCGGATGGCCAGTACTTTAAGAGATCTGGCTGTCAACAAGGGCGACAGGGTAATCCTCTTCTTCGAAAAATCTTTAATTTTTGTAATAGCCCATCTTGCACTTCAAAAAATCGGCGCTGTTGCAATCCCTTTGAATCCCGGGTTTAAAAAGCTGGAAATGGAATACCTGCTTAATGATGCCGAAGCTAAATTGGTGCTGACAGGCCCTGAACAGGCGGCTATGATAAATGAAATAGACCCCGGTCTCGCCACGATAGTGATCCATACTGACAAACCTTACCAGCGCCTGGATTTTTTCCGTTCCGCCTCAGATGATATAACCCAGGAAGAAGTCGAACCGGATGATCCGGGGCTTATCATATATACCTCGGGAACTACCGGAAAACCAAAAGGGGCGATCCTTACACAGAGGAATCTTGTCCATGATGCAAAAAATATTATAAAAATATGGGAGATATCAGAGTCAGATGTCCTCTGTCATGCCCTCCCGCTTTTCCATGTGCACGGACTCTGTTTTGCCCTTCATACCGCCCTTATTGCCGGCGCCCATGTACTCATGCTCGATCAATTTTCCCCACAGAAGGTCATAGAGTTGTTGACGAAAAAAGAGGGGGAATATGCCTGCACTCTATTTATGGCAGTTCCTCCCATGTATGGTAAAATAATGGATTATGTTGGCGAAAAGGGGCTTGACTTTAAGCATATGCGATTATGGACATCCGGCTCGTCGCCCCTCTTGGCAAAGGATTTTGAAAAGATAACGAAGATATTCGGAAAAGAACCTGTTGAGCGCGAAGGCATGTCAGAGACAGGGATGAACTTTTCCAATCCCGTAAGGGGAAGGAGGAAGCCCGGCTCAATCGGGCTGCCTCTTCCCGATCTTGAAGTTCGGATTGTAGACATCGAGACATTTGAGGATGTGGTGCCGGGTCAGGAGGGAGAGATCTGGCTAAAAGGCCCGGCTGTTTCTCCAGGGTACCTAAATAAGCCTGAAGAGACGGCTAAGGCATTTGAGAAAGGCTGGTTCAGGAGTGGAGATCTGGGAAGAGTCGATGAAGACGGATACTACTATCTGACGGATCGATGCAAGCATATTATCATCTCAGGAGGCGAAAATATCTCCCCAAAAGAGGTTGAAGGGGTTATAAACAGGCTTGATGATGTACTCGAATCTTCTGTCGTGGGCATCCCGGATGAAAAATGGGGCGAAAAAATTGTTGCGGCCATCGTCACGAGGGCCGAATCAGGGATCAAAGCAGGTGAGATTCAGGCATATTGCAAGGAACACCTGCATAACTGGAAATGTCCCAAAGAACTTGTTTTTTTAGAGGAGCTGCCAAAAAATACCATGGGAAAGGTATTAAATGAAGAGGTGAAAAAACTTTTTCAAATTGAATAAATCAAACCACAGATGCGAGACTTTTCAATAAATCGGAGCATTGAAAATGGATCCAGGAAAAATAATTAGTGGAAAAAGAGTCCTTATCGTGGATGATGAACAGGATGTTCTCGATACATTAGCCGGCCTTCTGGATATGTGCAAGATCGACTCGGCTACCTCTTTTGAGGAAGGCAAGAGACTCCTTGAAAACGGTGTGTATGACGTTGCTATCCTGGACATAATGGGTGTAAAAGGATTTGACCTCCTTGAGATTGCTAACAAGCGGGGCATACCCACACTTATGCTAACTGCACATTCACTTTCCGCAGAAAGCCTCAAAAAATCCGCTGAAGCCGGTGCTTCATATTATGCGCCCAAGGATGAAATAGATAAAATCGATCTCTTCGTGGCAGATGTGCTTGAAGCAAAACAAAAAAACAAGAGCTCATGGATCAAGGTGTTTGAAAGATTAGGGCATTTCTATGACAGAAAATTCGGCGGGCCTGACTGGAGAGAAAAAGAACAGGAATTCTGGGAAAGAAGGACAAAGACGCTCACCTAAAATCAGGTCCCCGCATTATCTCAAGCCAAAAAAAAGCCCCTCCTTTGAACAAGGGAGAGGCTTTTGCAAATTCCCTAAAGCGGGATATTCCCGTGCCTTCTGTCAGGGATTGACTCCTTTTTATCTTTAAGCATCATCAGGGCCTGGATCAATCTCGGCCTGGTTTTTTCGGGAAAGATAATATGATCCGTATATCCTAATTCCGCTGCCTTGAATGGACTTGCAAAGTTATCCCTGTACTCCTCAACCAGCCTCTCTTTTGTTGCATCCGGATCATCAGCCTCTGCGAGTTCTTTCTTGAA
>JAUWPC010000139.1 GCA_030611815.1 Desulfobacteraceae bacterium | reverse complement strand
TTAGAAATGATGCAGGACATCAAAGGGCATAAAATCTTAGAGGCAGTGCGTGGCATGGAAGCGGCAGACCTGGATATGCTTTCTGATATCCTGATGAAGGTGGGCCAGATCGGTCTTGAAAACGAAGCTGTCAAAGAGATCGACATCAACCCGGTCATCATCTCAGGGGGCAAACCTGTGGCCGTAGATGCCCTGGTGGTGCTGGAACAGAGTAAAGGATAAGGAATCCTGACGCTATGATCGATGCCACGCGTGCATTCGGCACGACCGGGGAACTCTTGGGTACAATCCGTGAAGTCTTCGGCTATCCCTATGACCCGATGAAAAACATGTTTTACAGTGAGGTCTGAACCTGAAACCGATTCCTTCAGGTGATCCACAGATAGGAGGCAACCGATGGAAATCAAGAAGGTGTGCGTCATCGGCATGGGAACCATGGGCAGCCAGATCGGAATTGTCTGCGCCGGGGCCGGATTTGAGACCTCGATGGCTGACATCTCACAGGATCGGGTGGAAAAGGGATTACAAGATATCCGGATGTTTTTGAAAGGCCGCATGAAAAAGGGAAAGATGGATCAGGCAGCGATCAATACTGTACTGTCCCGGATCAGCACAGAGACGGATATCTCGGAAGCGGTCTCTGATGCGGACCTGGTCATCGAAGCGGTTTATGAAGATATTGAGATCAAGAAAAAGACCTTTCACGAAATGGATGCGGCCAGTTCCGAGACGACTATCCTGGCGAGCAACACCTCTACCCTGTCGATTGCGGAAATCGCAGCAGCCACCCGTCGTCAGGATATATGCATTGGGACCCATTTTTTGATTCCGGCCGCCCTGACCCCGCTGGTGGAGGTCGTCCGGGGACCTGAAACCTCTGACGAAACACATCACACGGTCACAGAGTTCCTTCGTAACTGCGGCAAAGAGACAGTGACGGTTGCCGACTCACCGGGGTTCGTTATCAACCGCCTATACCTCCCCATGGTCAACGAGGCGTTTTTTGCCCTTGAGACCGGGATTGCCAGCGCCAGCGACATTGACAGGAGCTGTATTAGGGGTCTGGGATTTCCATTAGGCCCCCTGGCGGCCGCAGACACTTTTGGATTAGATATATTGCTTGCCTGCATGCAGACCTTTCACAGGGAACTGGGAGACAAATACCGGCCATGTCCCCTGCTGGTGAAGCTTGTCAGGGCAGGGCATCTGGGCAGGAAGACAGGAAAAGGGGTATACGACTACACTAAATAGCATGATTGTTTGAGGAAATCTGAGCTTATGGATTTCACAGGCAAACCATCGTGAAGGACTATCATGCGGAAAAGAACGATCAGGAGGGACTGTGGTAACAAAATCTGACCTGGATGTTTTCCTAAATCCAGGGTCTGTGGCGGTTGTCGGTGCCACCGAGAGACCGGGGGCCTGGGGATCATTCATAATGAGCGGTCTACTTTCCCTGACTTATCCCGGTAAAATCTACCCTGTAAATCGTCAGGCCGGTACTGTATTCGGGATCCCGGCGTTCAAGAATATAGGGGAAATAAAAGGCCCGGTCGACCTTGCGGTCCTGGCCATTCCTGATGAATTCGTTGAAAAAGAGATAAAGGCCTGCAGTCGAAAAAGGGTCAAAGGGATTACTATCATTACGGCGGGGTTTGGTGAGACTTCCGAGCGCGGACGAAAAAGAGAGGAGGTCCTGACCGGGCTGGCCCGTTCTAACGGTATACGTCTGTTGGGCCCGAACGTGAGCGGCACATTCAATCTCCAAGCAAACTTTAATGCATCGGCCACACCCGCGGACAACCTCCTTTCTACTCCCATTGCGGCTGCATGCCAGGGAGGCTATGCCTTTTACGACATTCTATCCTCCGGTTGGGCCAAGGGACTCGGTGTAGGAAAGTTCATCCACACCGGGAATGAGTGTGATCTGACCGTGACAGATTTCCTAGAGCATTTCGGACGGGACCCGGAAGTAAAATCCATTATCATGTATATAGAGACCGTCCGCGACAGCAGGCGCTTCATAGAGGTTGCCCGCGCAATAACCAAGAAAAAGCCGGTCGTGGTATATAAGGCAGGCCGGACACTGGGCAGCGCCCGAGCAGCGCGCAGCCACACCGGCGCACTTTCGGGAAAAAGGGAAATATACCAGGGTTTGTTCAATCAGACAGGAATCATCGTCTCGCCCACAATGGAACTCCTGCTCCCGCTTGGCCATGCTTTGATTGAACGTCCTTACATGAAAGGGCCACGGGTGGCCATTATCACAGTAGGAGGTTCTTGGGGAGTAGCCCTTTCCGACGCATTAGAGGAGGCGGGGCTTTCCGTGCCTGAGTTCAGCCCGGAGCTTCAGGAGGCACTGCACTCTTTGGGAATGCCGGCCCGGGCCTCCACGCGAAACCCGGTCGATTTTGGGGCCTCCGGGCTTTTTTTATCCGTAGATACACCGCTGTCGCTCAGCCGTGAAATCCTGTCTTCCGGTGAAGTGGACGCACTTATCGTGCACGGAATAGGCAGGCCTGGCATGCACACGGAAGATACGCCGGATGAATGGAAGATCTTTCTGGATATCGAAAAACAGCAGATTCGGGGGTTAAACGACCTGGAAAAGGAAACAGGCATACCCGTCTTTATCGGGAGCCATCATAGTCCTTGGGAAAGCCAGGTTGTCTGGGACCTCAATAAGGAAAGGATACGTATCTACAACAATGTATATGAGATCGCCCAACTGCTTTCATTGATGCATGAACATGGGAAGAGAAGATCTCCGGCGTGAGGAAATGCCCCAGGAAAAACGAAAGATTGAGCACCGCATCGCCATAGGAAAACTTATACCCCCTATCAAGTTAAATGAGTTGACGCGAGTTAATTAGGTCCTCAAAATAATAGGCGAAGGCGAAGTGATGCGGTGAAGAAAGATTAACTTGATTTTGAAATTGGGAGGTATAGAAAATGGCCAAAGAAACCAAACATTCCATCTGTTTCTGGTGTAAACCGCGATGCGGTCTCAAGGTAGAGGTGGAGGACAATCGGCTGATCAAGATCGCCAGATCACCCATCAAGGCCTGTCCACGAAAGTACTGTTCAGACCTCGAGCGTTTCTACCATCCTGATCGTCTCAACTATCCCCTTAAACGGGTTGGCGAGAAGGGGGAGAACAAGTGGCAAAAGATCACGTGGGACGAGGCATTAGATGAGATCGCTACCAAACTCCAGGCACTTAAAGACCAGTACGGGGCCGAAACCATCGGTGTCACCGCCGGAACCAGCCGCACATACGAAGAACTCAACTCACGCTTCCTCAACCTTTTCGGGAGCCCGAACCAGTGCGGCCAGGCCCAGATCTGTCATGGGAACTCGGCTGTCGTGGCTACCACGCTTTTTGGCTGGTGGCCTTACTGGATGAACATTGAGAAGCTGGAAAGTACACGCTGTCTGATGCTCATCGGCCGTAATCCACCCCATAGTCATCAGACTATCTGGGAGGGATATCTCAAGGCCAGGGAAAGGGGTACAAAGCTCATCGTAATTGATCCCCGCCGTTCGGAGTCCGCTGAAGAAGCCGACCTGTGGCTGCAGATCCGGCCTGGAACAGACGCTGCTCTGCTCCTCGGGATGATCAACGTTATTATCGAAGAAGAACTCTATGATAAAGCGTTCGTTACAGCGTGGTGTCATGGATTCGATCAACTTGCTGAACGCGCCAAGGAATATCCGGTTGGAAAGGTATCGGAGATTACATGGGTGCCTGCAGACCAGATCGTTGCCGCAGCACGTATGTTTGCCACAGAGACGCCCTCCTGTGCCATGGAAGGTATGGGTGTGGCACACCAGCCCAATTCCTACGGCCCAATTGCAGCCCGCCATATCATCTCTGCCATTGTGGGTAACGTGGACGTACCGGGTGGTGAGGAACTCTTGGGCCCCGCCCCATTTATTACTGAACACGAGATTGAGCTGGCAGATGCCCTGCCCAAAGAACAGAGGAGCAAGATATTGGGCAACCAGTTTCGTCTTTATAGCTGGCCCGGTTATGAGTTGGTCCAGACCAATGTGGAAAGGGTCTGGGGTAAACGGTGCGACATGTTTGGATATACATGTATGGCCCCTGCCCCTTCACTTTACAAGGCTATAGCCTACAGCGATCCTTACCCTGTCCGCGGGCTGATCACCGTGTCCTCAAACCCGATGGTCACAATCCCCAACACCAAACTTGTCCACAAGGCGCTCAAGAGTCTGGATCTTTATGTGGTCGTAGACTATTTCATGACACCCAGCGCCCAATTAGCCGACTATGTGCTGCCGAGTGCCTTGTGGCTGGAACGTTCATTCCTGTGGAATTATCACAATACCACGCCCGAAATCAGGGCAGGGGAGGCGGCCCTGCCTCCTTCAATTCCTGGCATGTATGACAGGCGAAACGATTACGACTTCTGGCGTGGGTTGGGTATTCGCCTGGGTCAGGAGGAATACTGGCCATGGGAGACTGTGGAGGAGTATTATGATTACCGTCTTGAACCGTTGGGAATAACCTTCAAGGAACTGGTCAAGAAGGGTAAATTGTTAACCAAGAAACCCGAGTACAAGAAATATGAGAAGATCGGTTTTGGAACTCCTACGGGGAAGATTGAGCTCTATTCCACGGTCATGGAAAAGCTGGGCTACGATCCGCTACCTTACTATAAAGAGCCACCGGAAAGCCCAACAAGGACCCCGGATCTTTCAAAGGAGTACCCGTTGATCCTCATTACGGGTGGTCGCTTCCATCCCTTCTTCCACTCTGAACACCGCCAGGTGGAAACTCTGAGAAAGCGCTACCCATGGGCCAAAATGCAGATCAGCCCTGAAACAGCGAAGGAATCGGGTCTGGAAAACGATGACTGGGCCTGGATCGAGACCCAGCATGGACGTGTGATGCAGAAGGTTCTTATTGACAAGGATATTGACCCCCGCGTTGTTCATGCGCAACATGGATGGTGGTACCCGGAGATGCCCGGTGAGGAGCCGTGGCTCCACGGGGTCTGGGTATCCAACATCAATGTCTGTACCGCGGGCGATGAGGAGACATGCGATGAGGCCTTAGGTTCCTGGCCCTTGAGGACATTTCAGTGCAAGGTATATAAGGTGGAGAACTTTAACGGGGATCACCCCTTGGCGAAATGAGTCTGTGCCTGCTACCGATCCCTCCTGCCCCCTATCGGGGTAGGAGGATGATCGGTTGCCAATTGAAAAGGAATTAGAGCCAACGAGATAATCATCCAAAGAAATTCGGGAAAGGGGTTAGTTAGTCCATGGACAATATGGGCAGATAGTGTCTGAACGAAAACTAAGATTTTTCGTTCAGACACTAGCGTGAGTTTATCACAAAATTTTACCCTGGATTTTTAACATAGTGAAATTACAGGTAATTCTTTCGGATTTTGTGTATACACTGATTAAAATATTTCTGATTCGTCTTGACATCCCAGACTTTTCTGATAGGCTTGCCGTGTTGATATTAATTAAGGTAAATTCAGTGTATACAACCATCCCATCCCATTTTTTCCATAAAATCAGCCACATAGACTGCATTGTTTCGTCATATATAGTAAAATCACGATAGATAACATGACAACCTTTAATTGTTACGAGAAAGGAGGGAATTATCATGGAAAACTAAAAATGTGACCTTCACATTGGGTAAACCACTAACAATAACAAGGCTGGTTTTCTGCCAGATGCTATCCGAAAATGGGGCTCTCTAAAAATGGGGGCTCCCGGAGAAAAGGAGGGAATGCAATGGACGAATTGACACCTACGGCACGTTGGACCATAACACAGCCCTGGCGTGGACTCTTCGGTGTGGCCGTCACAGTGGGTTACGCGTTCTTAATGACGACCATTTTTGATCTAAAAACATTTAACGGATATTTCACGCTTCTCATCATGTCCTTTGTGCCCATCCTGGTTATGGTCGGTATGGGTTGGCAGCGTGGCACATATCCCTCAACCGAGGGGTTGCAGCAACCGTGGCGCGGGATGCTGCTGACGAGTTTTGTGGTTCTCATTGGAGTCATTGCCAGTTATGTGATTCTTAATTTCCTGAGTCGCGGTGCTGCACAACCCTTCACAAACGTTTATGCGATCACGGTCGTCATTACAACGTTCTTTCTCATTATCGCATTTGGGTTGTGGCCTTTTAACAAGCTGTCGCTTGGCGCCAGTGGATGGCTGACGTTCCTTTTGGCGTATGTGCTCATGTGGTATATATTAAAACTGTTTAATTTTGATCTATTGTCTTTTCCTACCGGAGAATACCTGTCTTCAGTTAAAGCTGTTCCCTTCTATACCCAGGGCGGCCCACTGGCCCCATTTGCCGACATAGCGCCAAGCGGATTCTTCCGTTGGGAATGCGCCATTGCGTTCTATTTCTGGATGCTCATTTTCCTTTTTGTCTTTGCGGCACTGGATATGTGGCCGCTTCACAAATTCCCGAAGATCATGAAGCAACCCGTGCTGGGAATTGTTTTGGTCATAATCTGCGCGGTCCTTTCGGGTGTCGCCTGGGGAATAGGCGTCAGCGCCTTAAAGATTGAACCGCTCAAGTTCATGCTTTATGGCGTTTGTTTTCTCTACGGATTACTGATGATGATGGTGATGTTCCAGATGTGGCCGGGCCGTGCACTTCCCGCTCCCGGAGCCGGATTGGTGAACATACTCATAGCCATTGTCATTGGTATTATCGCCTATTATGCATATAAGGCGTTCGCTGTGTGGCATTTTGGGGATGCGGCATTGAAATATCCAGACAACGTATTTGTACTGGCCAGCATGATGCTGGGTCTGACCTTTCCCGCCTGGGCCTGCTATGGGGATCTGTGGGATTTCTGGCCTTTGCCCCCAACGCCGCCTCCGCCCGATTCGCCCAGCCCCGAGTAACGTGATACCTCAATTGAGAATCACTCAATTAGGGCGATAGTAAGAGGCATCCATCTTCTGAAGGATGCCTCTTCGAGTTAGCTGAGACCAGCGAAACCCCGACAGCGGGGAAAGTGCGCGATGAAAAATATTCTCTCACCTACCCGCATAGTCCCGCTCCAGCGTGACTGGGACCATCCCGCCTTGCGGGAAGGTTTAAAAGGAGGTGATAAAAACAATTAATAAGGATAGAACAAAGACGCTTAAACCTCAAAATAACTGACCACAGGAGGTGTAAAATGGTAGACGAAAAGGCAGGAAGATTTCCAGATCCTCATGAATATCAGGTTCCCCCGGAACTTGAAGGCTGGGAAGAAATGTATCCATCGCACTATCTGTTTTCCAAAGAGAGGGGAGAGTGGGAAAAGAGCCAATTCTGGTATCAGGACAAGATACACGACCCAGAGCCTATGCCCCCCCTTGACCTCATATTCCATGAGGCATGGCAAATATCACTGGCTCAATACACTACCAGAGTTTTCTGCATCCCGCCTGCACAGGGAATCGCCCAGAGAATGGTTGGATGTTACATGTTCATCTGCGCCATTAACCCTCCACCGGAGGAGGTCATGGCCGAAAAGGCCCAGTTATTTGAAAAGCGGGTTTTCTACGTATTTGAGCACTATAATGAAATATGGGACAAGTGGATTACCAAATTCAAGGCCCTCGGAGAAGAGATGAAGGCCGTGGAAATCCCCAACGAATTACCGAAATTTGTCCCCGAAGACCAGGTCCTACCCGCGCCTACAGGCTGTTATGTCTCCCATGATATGAAAGAGGCCTTTGATACGTTGGTCAATCAGATGTTTAAGGGATGGCAGTACCATTTCGAGATGCTGACCCTGACCTACCTCGCCTATCTCATGTTTGGGGATGTAGCCCGGAAGCTATTTCCCGGTATAAGTGAGAGTGCCATTGGCAAGATGGTGGCCGGAGCATCTGTCTCTATGTTTCGTCCTGAGGAAGAGCTATGCCGTCTCTCTCGATTAGCTGTCTCCTCACGCGGTGTAGCAGATATCCTTAAGAGCGAGATGGCAGTAGACCAGAAGATTGCTGAACTGGATAAGATACCTGATGGGAAGCACTGGCTTGAGGAGTATGACAAGGCCAAAGACCCGTGGTTCTACGTATCATGTGGCAGTGGCTGGTTCCATTATGAGGGAAGCTGGCTCAGTAAACCGGATATTCCCTATAGCTATATCCAGAGCTATATCGAACGGCTTGAAAAGGGAGAGACAATCGAGCGGTCTCTGGATAAAATCGAAAAGGAAAGAGACGAAATCGTTGCCAAATACCGTGACCTGGTAAAGAGCGATGAAGACAGAAAGGCATTTGATGATGCATACAAAACCGTAAGAACCATTTATGTGTTTGCTGAGGATCACCTCTTTTGGGTCGAGCACTGGTTCCATACCATCTGGTTTGATAAAATAAAGAAATTTGGAAGGCTCCTGGTCAATACCGGAATGCTCAATGAAGTGGATGACATATTCATGTTCAACCGCTACGAGGTTCCCGAGATCCTTACAGAAGTGGCCACCGCTTGGGCATTGGGCGTGGATGTACCTTTAAGGAGCGACTACTATCAGG
>JAUWPC010000400.1 GCA_030611815.1 Desulfobacteraceae bacterium | reverse complement strand
TTCACCCCTGATGACCAAGGATAAGGTGGCCGATCTTGTCCTGGACAGGGCTAAAGCGCTCAGAGAGACTAAACTTGAAGGTTGAAGAGGAAATCCGAGATATTTTTTCCCATATGAGGGTTTTGATCGAGGCTTATCAGGATATCGGTCTTGGCCCCCCTCCCCTTTCAGCCGATACCCTGCGCTTCTTGAGCCCTGATCAATCGAATAATGCCGCCCTAAACATCAGAAGTCCTGGTAAAGCTGAGGATAACAGAGACCAACCGACTCATCCTGCTTCTCTCGAAGGCCTGAGAGAGCATATTGGCGACTGCCAGAGATGTAAGCTGTACAAGGGCCGGACCCATCTGGTCTATGGGGAGGGCTCTCCTGTGGCTAAGCTGGTCTTTGTGGGTGAAGGCCCGGGGTATGATGAGGATCTGGCGGGGAGGCCTTTTGTGGGAGAATCCGGGAAATTGCTGACAAAAATTATTGAAAAGGGAATGGGGCTGACCCGGGAAGAGGTGTATATCTGTAACGTGGTCAAGTGTCATCCCCCTAAAAATCGCGATCCGGAGAAGGATGAAATCGAGGCATGTGTGCCTTTTCTGAAAAAACAGCTCCAAATTATAAGCCCCGAGGTAATCTGCTGCCTCGGCCGTGTGGCTTGCCAGACCCTTTTTGACAGTGACTTCAAGATCACCCTTGAAAGGGGCAAATGGCGTTCTTACGAGGATATTCCCCTGATGCCTACCTTTCATCCGGCCTATCTATTGAGAAATCCATCTGCAAAGAGGCAGGTTTGGGAGGATGTCAAAATGATCATGCAGCGAATCGGTTTAGAGGTAAAGTAAGAGGCAGTTAGACAGTTACCAATTGAGTTTTGTACAAAAAGCACAAGAATTTTTTTGCAATGCCCTGAACGTCCAGGTAAGCGAAGACTCCGACATCGAATCACGCCAAGGCGTGAAAAAAACCAACTTTAGGCACTTCAAACTTTAGGCACTTTTTCCGGTTTAGAGGTAAAAACAAATGGCTAATCCACGATCTACCCTTATGATCTTCATCCTGTTGGTCGCCTTTTTTTTCCCGGGGTTGCCGGTTCTTGGAACATCCGGCATTGCCTTGGCCGGCGATGAGGTAATGATCATTGAACTCGAAGGTCCTATCAATCCCGGTACAGCATTATATGTTATTAGAGGTCTTGAAACGGCAAAGGACCAGGGGGCTGCGCTGGCCATCATCCGTCTCGATACCCCAGGTGGTTTAGCCTCTTCAATGCGCTCGATTATCAAGGCGATATTAAATTCCCCGGTTCCCGTGGTAGTTTACGTAGGCCCAAGAGGGGCCGGTGCGGCCTCGGCCGGCGTTATGATCACGGTGGCGGGCCATATAGCTGCCATGGCAAAGGGTACAAATATAGGGGCGGCTCATCCGGTGACAGCGGGCGGCAAAGACATACCAACAACCATGTCAGAAAAAGTGGTTAACGACATGGCCGCATATGCAAGGGGGATTGCCGAAGATAAGGGGAGAAACGGCGAATGGGTGGAAAAGGCAATCCGGGAGAGTGTTTCAATAACCGCTAATGAGGCATTCGCAAAAAATGTGGTAGACCTGGTGGTAGAGGATATGGACGACTTGCTTAAGGGCCTGGACGGCAGGGAAGTCAATATGCCTGCAGGGAAGATCACACTCAAGACCGCAGACCTCAAAAAGGTGCATTTCAAGCCCGGATTCCGGGATAAGGTGCTCAAGACTATAAGTGATCCTAACATAGCGTACATCCTCATGATGATCGGATTAGCCGGGCTCTATTTTGAGCTTTCCCATCCCGGGGCCATCTTTCCGGGAGTCATTGGCGCCATATCTCTGGTCTTAGCATTTTTTTCCTTTCAGACCCTTCCGGTGAACTATGCCGGTCTCATCCTTATTGTCTTGGCCATTATATTTTTTATTGCCGAAGTAAAGGTGGCAAGTTACGGTATCCTTTCAATCGGGGGATTGATTTCCCTTACACTGGGGTCTATTATGCTGTTTGAGGACGTAGGGGTTTCTTTAAGTGTGATGATGCCTACCATACTCTTAGTGGGAGGTTTTTTTGTAGTAGTGGCAGGACTGGCTTTCAAGGCCATTCATAGAAAACCGCGGGGGGGAACTGACGGCCTTCTCGGAGAGATCGGCATAGTCAGGGAGTTGATCGAGCCTGAGGGCCTGGTTTTTGTGCATGGTGAATACTGGCGGGCGATTTCAGAAGAGAGGCTCGAGCCCGGAGAAAAGGTAGAGGTGATAAGTGTGAATGGTCTCATGGCAAATGTCAAAAAGGCCCTAAACCCAGAAATCGTCAAATAGTGTCCGAACGAAATAACTTCCCTATTTCATAATCTTAATCATAATCGTAATCTTACTCAAAACGATTATGATTAAGATTACGATTAAGAGTATGAATCCAAAAACAACTAACTATCAAAGGGGGGAAATATGTTTTATATTTTAGCAGCAGTGCTTGTGGTCCTCTTCTTGGCATCCGCCATCAAGGTGCTCAAAGAGTATGAGCGTGGCGTGATCTTCCGTCTTGGCCGGGTGATCGATACAAAGGGGCCGGGGTTGATTATTCTGATCCCTGTGATTGATAAGATGGTCAAGGTGAGTCTCCGTCTTGTTGCCATGGATGTCCCTTC
>JAUWPC010000426.1 GCA_030611815.1 Desulfobacteraceae bacterium | reverse complement strand
CGAAAAGGGCCTGATCCGGGTGGATATTAGGAATGAAGCGGAAGCTAAGGCGGCCTTTGAAGAGATCGCTGCTAACATTGGGACAGAAGACGCAATCCTGGTCCAGGAAATGGTTAAGGGCCAGAGGGAACTCGTCATTGGACTCACCCGCGATCCCCAGTTCGGTCCATGCGTCATGTTCGGGCTTGGCGGGATATTTACCGAAATCCTGAAGGACATATCGTTCCGTGTCGCCCCTCTCGAAAAAAGGGATGCCTTAGAAATGATGCAGGACATCAAAGGGCATAAAATCTTAGAGGCGGTGCGTGGCATGGAGGCTGCTGACCTGGATATCTTTTCCCATATCCTGATTAAGGTGGGCCAGATCGGCCTTGAGAATGAAGGCGTAAAGGAGATCGATATCAATCCGGTCATCATCTCAGGGAGCCAACCCGTGGCAGTGGATGCCTTAGTGGTTTTGGATAAGAATTCAGACTGATGTGCCCTGTCATTATAGGATTTATGATTGTTGATTGAAAAACGATTGAAAAACAAGAAAATTCCTGTCAAAGAAACCAAAAATAGTTTCTTGAAAACTATAAAATTGACAGTCTCGTAAAAAGTCCGATTTTCAAATTTTTCTTGTTTGTAACTTACTGATATTCCTGTATTTCAATTTCACTTTTTGTGAATTTTGCGCCTTTTTACGGCTTTATCAAGACGTGAACGGTTACAAGAATTCGAATTTGAGAGAATGTCATGACATACTGTGATCTGATCGTTGAGAGGAATGGGCCTTTGGCAAAGGTCATATTGAACCCTCCGGAATTATTAAATACCCTTAGTTTGCGCCTGCTCAGGGAACTGAAGGATGTGGTCTGGGAAATCCAAAAGGATTCTGAGATTCGCGTGGTTATCCTGACTGGGGCCCGGGGGGTCTTCAGCGCCGGTCTCAATCTTAAAGACCCCGAGATCGACAAGATCATGACAGGGGGTCTGGCCGAACGGCGAGAGCGAGTCATCTTGGGACCGGAGGCCTGCCAGGCCTGGGAAGAGTTCCGCCCGGTGACAATCGCCGCTATCGAAGGATTCTGTATCGGAGGTGGGGTCTCTCTTGTGATCTCCTGCGATTTTCGGATTATGGGAAAATCCGCCTACATGCGTATCCCCGAGATTGAGTTGGGATTAAACTATAGCTGGGGCTCCATTCCCCGGCTGCTTCATCTCATAGGGCCTGCAAAGACCAAGGAGATGATCCTGCTGGCTGAAAAGGTACCGGCAGAAAAATGTCTGAGATGGGGACTTGCCGAGGAGGTCACCCCGGATGGAACAACCCTTGAGGCCGCTGAGGCCATGGCGGAGAAAATTCTTAAGAAACCACCACTACCCGTGGAGATGACAAAGCGGGCCGTTACAAGCATCAGCACCGCTCTGGATCGTACAGGGATCTATATGGACGCAGATCAGTTTCTCCTGACGACTTACTCGGAAGACCATGAAGAGGGGAAGAGCGCCTTCCTGGAAAAGAGGTCACCGCGGTTTAAAGGATCCTGAACTTCCCTTTCAGATTGGCTTCCAATAAATGCGCATGTCAATGCGCAGGCGGACATCGGTGTCAAAACGATCAAAGTAAAGTATAATTTG
>JAUWPC010000058.1 GCA_030611815.1 Desulfobacteraceae bacterium | reverse complement strand
TGGCTGGGCTCATCTTGCATCCGTGGGTAGTAACATTGCCAAGCAGGCGCCAGAGTTTGATCCGCGAAACTATGGTTACAAAAAGTTGGGGGAACTTGCACCAGCAATAAAGCTATTTCAAATCGAAGAAAGAGCTGTTGGCGATGGTGCCTCAAAGGCAATTTATTTAAAAGACAAAAGAAAGAAATAAGGAGAAAAACTTATCTACCTTTTTCTTCCGATCCCCTAATAACACCCTATTGAATACAGATCCAGATGATGCCTCCCATTACCAGCATCACTCCGACCAATATGCGCAACCTGAACCGCTCCTGACGAAATAGGAGACTGATGACAAGGGTAAAGACCGGAAAAGTTGCAATGATCGGGGAGACCACGACCACCTTTCCACAGTTAAGCGCTGAATACATGCTTAAAGCCCCCATGGCTATCAATGCTCCGGAAAACCCGCTCCACATGAGGCCTCGCAGGGGGAGGATAAACGGCAGGCTGCCGATCCGGAGACGGTAGATAAGCACGGAGCCGATAAAGGAGACTGTGAAAGAGACAAAGCTTGCAAAATAGGGACTTGGGAGCATCTCTAACCCGAATTTTCCAAGATTGTGGTTGACCCCGCGGATAACGGCAGCGCCGATGGGAAGAATAAGTGCCCACAAGGCCCAATCCCTGTCCTCCTGCTGCCTCCAGGAAAGTACCATTATCCCCACCACAGTGGCTATGGTACCCATAAGAAGCACGATAGTGATATGCTCTCCCAGCACCAACACTGCACCTGCGGTAGCAAAGAGAGGCGCCGTTGCCGAAATTGTTGCAGATACAGTGGGACCCATCCGTTTGGTGGCTTCGAATGCCAGATATATGGAAAAGAGTGGATGGATCAGGCCATTGACAAAAAAGACCCACATTCCGGGATTCGCCAAGTATTCAGCTTTAAGTAAGAATGGAGACAGCAACCAGAAAATCACCACGCAGGTGCCGATGGAAATCATTGAACTGGTCTGAGGGTCCACATGTGTAAAACTCCTCATGGTCACAACAACTTGCCCGCCAAAGCAAAAAGCTGCGAATGCCGCGTAGAGGATTGGTACAAGAGCTTCATCCATAAAAAACAGGCCTCATCAAATATCGATATAATACGGCATTATGTGAAAAGGGGTTATGTGATTTTATGCTTTTCTGTCTGAAAGAAAGGTGAGGTCCTCTGCTATGCCGCGAAGGGCGCCAAGTGACACCCCTGGAGCCTTGTATCATATCATGGTCCCGGGATCGAAGGAAAAAATAGTTGCCGATCCAGCTAATTGATAATTATGATTTATTAGTGCTTTGAAGGAGTCTTTGTACAAACCATGACAAATAAGATGAAAAAGATATTTATTCTGGCTCCGTTAATCATCCTCCTCTGTTTGTTTGGTGTTTATTTTCTATTTCCGGGGGTGATGTTTGATCTTCTGAAAACGGCAGAAAGAAGTGCCGCAGGTCTGAAGCAGCACAGCATCTATGTAAAGGGGTTGCGTATTGAATATCTGGAAGGAGGAAAGGGCGATGCACTTGTGCTGATCCACGGATTCGGTGCAAACAAGGACAACTGGACACGATTTGGAAAGCACCTCACTTCTCATTTCAGGGTGATTGCTCCAGATCTGCCAGGTTTCGGGGAAAGCAGTCCTGACCCTGACGGCGACTATACCATTCGCGTTCAGGCTGAGAGGATAAAGGCATTTATTCGGGCCTTAGGAATCAAGTCATTGCACCTCGGTGGAAACTCCATGGGGGGCAACATCGCAGGGGCATACGCATCACGCTATCCGAAGGATCTCAAAAGTCTCCTGCTGATTGCCCCGGGCGGTGTTGTCTCTTCTGAACCAAGTGAAATGTTCCGCCGACTAAAGGATGGAAAACCAAATCCCCTGGTTGCAGAAAGCATTGAAGACTATGAGCGCTTGCTGGATTTCGTATTTGTGAAAAGGCCGTTCATACCCCGTGCCATCAAAAAGCACCTAATTCAAGAAGCCATCGAGCATCAGTCGCTCAATCGCAAGATTTTCAAACAACTTCGTAGTTCTGTGGACGATCCTCCCTTAGAGGCTATGCTGAAAGGCCTGCCAATTCCAACCCTCATCGTCTGGGGCGAGCAGGACAGGGTGCTTCACGTATCTGGTGCAAAGATTCTCGAAGCGATTATGCCGAACGCTAAAGCAGAGGTGATGGATGCCGTGGGCCATCTCCCCATGATTGAGAAACCGGAAGAAACAGCGGCGTTGTATTTAAACTTTCTTGAGCAAAGAGAACCTGGCCCGAGGTGAATTAAGGGGGCGATCAATGTCCAGTGAACAAAGTCCCCGAAGTGGCAAAAAAACGGTACAGCGCACCCCCCAGTCAGCAGTGCCATTGAAAAAATGAAAAAATAATGGTACTAAACACAACGTATCAAGCAACCCAGGAGGCAAAAGATGAAGAGAGTGAAGTGTATTTTCCTATTATGGCTCATTCTTTTGGCAGTCTATGTTTTCTGCAGCCCAGCCGTGGCGGACGACAGAACTTACCATGTAGGGATCCTCGATTTTCCCCCATATTCCGTGATAGAAAAGTCAGGTGCCTACAAGGGTATCATGGTCGATTTAATGGAAAAAGTCCTCAAGCATGCAGGGATCCCCTATACCGTAAAAGGGTTCCCCCAAAAGCGCCTGTTCAGCAACCTCTCAACCGGAAAAACCGATATTTACATGGGGACCAAGGGGGTTCCTTTTTACCAGGGTAAGGTCATATTCAGTGATTTTGCAGTGGCTGAACTCGATCTGAGGGTGTATGCCAGAAAAGGGACGCCACTTATTCAGACAATAGAACAGTTGAAAGACAAAAGGGTCATTGTCATCATGGGGTACGGGTATGGCGGGCTTGTCAGATTCCTTAAGGACCCGGTCAATCATATTATAATGGATCCATCACATACCCACACCCTCGCCTTTCGAAAACTAAAGGCCAAGAGGGCGGATTATGTCCTTGATTACCGTCGTCCTGCCTCCATTGCCATAGAAGAAGTGGGTATTGAAGGCGTTCAGTCTCATTCGATCTCAAAGCTGAGTATATATTTTATTGTGTCCAAAAAAACGCCCGGTGCAACAGAACTGATGGAAAGGATGGAAAAGGCCTACAAATCCCTAATCACCCCAATACCCAGTACCCAATGACTAATGCCCAATGACTGAACAGGTATTGACAAGTCGGCCCACTCCCTCGATCTCCACCACCACCTCATCACCATCTTTAAGATAGACCGAAGGCTGACGGAAAACCCCTACCCCGCTGGGAGTGCCGGTCAGGATGATATCGCCGGGGTTTAGCGTGAAATGTCTGGAGAGGAAGCTGATTACTTCCGGGACCCTGAATATCATCCGGTCTGTATTACTGTCCTGCATAAGACGGTCGTTGACGCTGCAACGTATTTTCAACGAATGGGGGTCGGGTAAATCATCAGGCGTTACAATCCATGGTCCGAGCGGGCAGAAGGAATCCAGGGATTTCCCCCGCACCCACTGACCATCGCCGAACTGGAGATCCCTGGCGCTTACATCATTGGCGCAGGTATATCCGAAAACAGCTTTCAGGGCATCTTCTTCAGGAACCCTGTAAACAGCCTGTCCGATAATCACGGCCAGTTCCGCCTCAAAGTCCACCTTTTTGGTAACAGTTCTGTCCCATCTGATGTGATTCATGTGCCCGATCAGACTGCTGGGGAACTTGGCAAAAAGAAGAGGGGTTTCAGGAACCTTGCCCTTGCTTTCTTCGGCGTGATCTTTGTAGTTGAGGCCGAGGGCCACAATTTTGGATGGCCGGCTTACCGGGGGCGCAAATCTCACCCGGTCAAGAGGGATCGGCGTTCTACGTTCATAGCCGGTTAAACTTCGACTCCCCATAAAATCGATCATGTCCCCGGAGAAATCGATAGGGATGAGATGACCCGCCTCGATTAATCCTAAACCTACTCCATTTTCATCGTAAAACTGGGCAATTTTCATAACAGCATCCTTTCATACAAAAAAAAGTCCCGCACCCTTTCTGGGCACTATTTAACCATCATTCAACGGATATTGAACCTCGGATTCCGGTCAGGGATATCATTTCAATCGACAATCGACAATCGACAATCCTTGAGGTCATTCAACCACCGACAACTTCATATATGCCCCCCATTCCTCTAAGCTATAGGTCTTGTCCAGCACATGGAATCGAGGGACATAATCAAAGGTACTTTCCATGTCACGGGCCTGAGATAACTCCTCAAGGATCGCTGAAACAATAGCACCTATCAGTTGAAAGTCCACGAGCACTAATTGCGAAGGGATCAGAATCTCCCTTTCGCAAAAATGGTCACAAATTTTTCATAATTTATCACACAGAAAGGCCCAGGGGTCAAGTCGGAAAATACCCTTGAAATACTCCCCCTCTCGCGTTAACATTGTTGTAGCCGTTCACGGGTTGAAAGATTAAGGGATGAGATAAGTTTCCTATTTCATAATCTTAATCATAATCCTAATCTTACTCAACACGATTATGATTAAGAGTACGATTAAGATTATGAATCCAAAAAAAATATCAAACCCTGAACCTGTGAACGCTGAGCCTGTGAACGCTTACACATTGTTTAAGGGATATTCAGAACCTATGACGGAGTAAAGATGGCGTCAAAAGATGATCAAAGGGATGATTTTTCCGCTTCAAAAGAGGAATTCTGCAGATTCTGTCACTTGCTATACGAGAGACATTTAGCGGCTGGCGTGGGTGGAAATATTGCCGCTCGGTCCGGTAACCGCGTCTTGCTTACCCCCACCAATTATTCCCTTCGCGATCTCCATCCGGACACGGTCTCGGTTGTCAATGAGAAAGGCCTCCTTATGGAAGGGGACAAACCCACGAAAGAAGCCAATATGCACCTGAGGATTCTCCGGGAGAGGCCTGACATAAACGTCGTTTTTCATCTGCACGGCCCTCATATCATCGCAGCCTCAACCATGTTCGAGCCTGGACCCAGCACCCTGCCGGCCCTTACGCCCGGATTTGTCTATTATGCCTACCCTCTCTCTATGCTCCCTTTTATGGTCCCGGGTACCGGGGATCTTGCCAAAGCAGTCACTCAAGAGTTGTCCGGAAAGGGGGCTTACGCTGTCCTCTTGAAAAACCACGGTCTAATAACAGTAGGGAAATCGTTTGAAGAGGCCCTGAATATTGCCGAGGAAATAGACGAGGCAGCCCGGGTCTACGTCCTTACCGGCGGCAAGGCCCCTCCTATCCCAGCGGAAAACATAGGCCAGATCAAGTCACTTCGGAATCCCTGAATCGCTTGATTTCCACCCACTAAGATCTTTATCCTGCAGATCTGCGTTTATTTGCGTCCGATTTAAAAACAAGTTCAGTTCAGCCGGCATAGCTCGATTTATTTTGACAAATTAGAGATCTCTGTTATAAAAGTGATAGATAATTATATAGTGCCCATCCATAAATGGCTATTTTCCGCAATCTCTGCGTCAGATTCGGATTTTAATCCTCGAAATACTCAATGTATTCCTGTGGTTAGAATCCTCATCTTCCTTGACCTTGCAAAAACTATCTCATTTCTGGATGGACACTATCTAACCTAAATAAGGAGGAGGGACAGAAATGGCTAAAAACAGCGCCTTGCAAGACAAAGTTATTCTCGTGGTGGATGATGAGCCCGATGTCTTAGAAACTGTGGAGGAAGAACTCGACATGTGCCTGATCCATAAAGCAAGCGATTATGACACAGCTCTCCAATACCTTCTGAGTTACACCTATGATATCGTAATCCTTGATATTATGGGGGTAAACGGCTTTGAGCTTCTGAAGACTGCGGTGTCAAGGGAATTTCCCACCGTAATGCTCACAGCCCATGCCCTTTCTCCTGACTCCTTGAAAAAATCGATAAAGTTAGGGGCTGTATCTTTTCTTCCCAAGGAAAAGATCTCTGAACTGAGTTCGTTTCTTGAAGACGTGGTCTTAGGTGAAGGGAAACCGGTCTGGGAAAAGCTTTTTGATAAATTAGGGGGTTATTTCAGCAAGCGATTTGGCCCTGATTGGAAAGAAAAAGACAGGTTTTTCAAGGAATTTGAGGAGAAGCTGAAACAAGATCTCCAAGAGTAACGGCAAGCCCGCAGTAACTTTTATTAAGGATTCTTTCTCACTGAACGGAAAGTTATTGATATGGGATTTCTCTTAGGCCTCCAGGAATACTTAGACGAGAGCTATAACACGTCGGTTTTTGATCAGGCATTCGAATCGCAAGAACCGTGGGAATTCTATCTACACAACCATCGAATTATCAAGTCTAAGGTTCAAGAGAACCTGATATATGATCTCCGGCTCAGCACCGAAGAAACAGGGGAGGAACTCCTGCCCAAGACCGATATCAAGCTCCTCTACCCGGCAGATCTCTCAGATTCTGTAAGGCCACTTCTCAAGACAGACAAGAAGGTCCGAAATCTTGGATTAGAGCCGATCATTTCCCCTCGAATGAGACATCATATCAAGAACAAATCCCTTTTCCCCCTTATTAAAGAGAGAAGGGTGCTTTTTTTTACGCTCATGGAGGGTGAAATTGTCAAAGGCCTTGTGACCGGTTTTACGCGCTATGATATAACCGTGAGCCTTAAGGGTGGGATCCCTGTCTACATTTTAAGGCATGGCGTTTATGACCTTTGTGACAAGAAAGGACGGTGTTTTTTGAAGTCCTTTCAGGAAACGTGCAGGGATTGGGAAAAAAGCGATCTTTTTGTATCTCCGATTTCTGAGGCCTGGGCCCAAGCTTAGGGCTCACTCCTTCGCCTTAACCACCAAGACATAATAGTTTTCTTTCTCAAAAAAAAACTGATCTACTTCATAATTTCGTTCTGGCACAAGATCCAGCACAACCCGAACCTTGGACTTCGGCCATTCATGTATACCGGTGCGTATCTTTTCCACGATCCCGCTATTCACTTCGATTCTGTCACCAATATCAGAGGCAAGGCCAGTATCGAAAAAATCGCAGACAATGCGGGGTTTTTTTCCTTCGACAATCATGGTTTGCGGGGGAAAGGGGCCATTGAGTTCAAAAATAACCTTGACGACATCCTTGGCAGCGACCTCTGGACGGATCGCCTTGATCTCCCTGGTAGCCCGGGCAGTAGCCTTTTGAGGGACAATGGAGCCAGTAAGAAGAGTGTGGTAGACCCATCCAAAACGGCCGTCATCCAGCTTCACGGCTAACCACCCTCCCCTCTTACCGGTCACAGTTACAGGGTCTCCCCTCTCAAGACGGAATTTTACCCTGGACGTCGTGGAGGGCTCCTCCCTGACATTGCCGACCTGAACCTTAACAAAAAGCCTTTTGCCGGTCTCTGCGCCTGCCTGGAGAGAGGCCTTATCTACCTTCTGGGAAGATCCCTTTTCGGTTTTTACCGTTACGTCTGGACCCGGCGCAATCCCCTGTGCCCCGGCCTTTTCGTCTGCCGGCAGTTTTGGATCTACATCCTCCCGGGTGGCAATCGAACCTCCTTTTTCGACCTCCTTAACGGGCCGCTTCTCGGTTTCCGGGGGGGATAATACATTCTGCTGGCCGGCAGCTCCAGCCCGGCTGGCAAGTCGCGCGTTATTACCACCTCTTTCCAAAGGTGTAGTTGCTTGACTGCCAATCGCTTCTGACGGCAGTTTAGAATACTCTCCGGCCGGCGCTTCATGAGCAACAGTATCAGATGAGGAGCCGGGAGCAAGCTGAACAGACTCCCTCGCAGGCATGGGAATTTTGTACCGTTGGGCCGGTTTGCTAACTTCTTTTTGATCCAGCGAAATAATTGGTTGGATCCGTTTATTTCTCATTCCGCTTGTGAGGAATAAGACAGCGGAACAAATAACTAACAAAACAAGCACTGCATTCAACCAGTAAGCAGCCCTTCCGTGGGCGTTTGAAAGAGGACTGCAACACCCAAACAATAACTGACGGGTTAAGCGCCGTCCTTGAAACCGCATCCTGGATGTCCCATTCGGTAATAGTCCTTTCCCGCTTGCGGGTAGCGCAAATATATAACTCAAAAACATAAGTGGCCTTTATTCATAGATCGTCAAACAGTTGGGTCCCTCTTGACGCAGGCTTCAGTTGGCAAACAAGTCGTCTGCCGGGATTAAATCAATTCTTCAGGGATTAGATTTTATAATATTGCCTTAACGCGAGAAATAGGTCAAGCGAGAACAAAAGCGGGTTCAAATATCCCACTTATCGGTTTAAGAAACAGCTCAAACGCAGACCTTATCTTTAGACCCTTCGCCTAATAGAATCAGGTATCACCTGATTTCATTTTGTTGTTTACTTTTGATCTTTCAAATGTATTATTGGTGGCGAAACATATACCCATTCTCCCCGAGCGAAACAGCAGGAAACCAGCCGATGAAAAACCTGAATTTTCCTGGCATGTTCGTCAGAAGACCGGGGCGGAGAGCTTTTTGTTGAAACGGAAAATCTTGTGCTGAGCGCGGATGATGTGAAATCCTTGGAGATTAAACCGGGACGATATGTAAAGATATCCGTGTCTGACACAGGAATCGGTATGGATGCCGGCATCCGGGAAAGGATATTTGACCCGTTCTTCACCACCAGGAAGGTGGGCAAGGGGACGGGGCTCGGACTTGCCTCCTTCTACGGGATCATCAGAATATAAGTGCGCTAAAGTGACTAAAATTAAAAGCAGCAATCCACGCCATTAAACCCTGTCAAAGATCCCGCTGATCGGGAGACCTCTGAACGCCTGCAACGGAGATTACCGCATGCTTGCCGACCTGGAAGGCCAGATCGAAAGAATAACCTACACCAACGAGGAAAACGGTTTTACCATCGCCAAGTTGAAGGTGTACGGCCGGCCTGATCTCGTAACCGTGGTGGGAAACCTCATGGCCCCCACTCCCGGTGAAATCCTCAAATTGAAGGGTGAATGGGCCAATCATCCCAAGTATGGAGAACAGTTTAAGATCGTACAATCCAAAACAACGGTGCCGGCATCGGTCTATGGCATACAAAAGTACTTAGGTTCCGGTCTTATCAAGGGTATCGGGCCTGTTATGGCAAAACGGATCGTAAAAAAATTCGGCGAGCAGACCTTAGATATTATCGAAGATGAGAGTGATAAACTGGAGCAAGTCGCAGGTATTGGCAGAAAGCGAATCAAGATGATCAGGAAGGCATGGGATGACCAGAAAGAGATCCGTGACGTCATGCTTTTCCTGCAGGGCCACGGTGTCAGTTCAGGCTATGCCACCAAGATATTCAAACAATACGGCAACCGGTCCATCCAGGTCGTCAAAGAGAATCCCTACCGCTTAGCAACAGATATCTTTGGCATCGGTTTTGTCACTGCAGACCATATTGCCGAAAGGCTGGGATTTGACAAGAATTCCAAATTAAGGGCTGAGGCCGGAATACTCTATGTCCTCCACCAGCTTGCTGACGAAGGGAATGTTTACTACCCCTATGAACCGCTTATGGACAAATGCAAGGAAATCCTCGAGGTAGAAGGGGAAATAATCGTCAAGGCAGTTGACGCCATCGCGATTGCCAGAAAGATCGTTATCGAGAAGATAAATGAAGCGACCGGCGAACTCAAAGAAAACATGGGGGTATATCTCGCCAAATTTCACGTCACTGAGACCGGAATCGCCAGGCAGATAAAGGCCCTGATAGAGGCACCCAAATCAATAAGGAGCTTTGATTCGAACAAAGCCACTTCGTGGGTCCAGGAGCGGCTCTCCATTGAATTGGCTGAAAACCAGGTGCAGGCCCTAAGGAGCGCTGCGGAAAATAAGGTACTGGTCATCACCGGAGGCCCCGGCACCGGGAAAACCACGATTATCAACGCCCTGTTGAAAATCTTTTCAGGGTTAAAGGTCAGGATCATGTTAGCAGCCCCCACTGGCCGGGCTGCAAAACGAATGTATGAGGCGACCGGTTATGAGGCCAAAACAATTCACAGACTGTTAGAGTACAGCATTCAGAAGGGAGGCTTTCAGAAAGATGATGAGCAGCCCCTGGACTGCGACCTCATAATAGTGGATGAGGCCTCCATGATCGACACGATCTTGATGTATCACCTCTTAAAGGCTATCCCTCTTAAAGCGACTTTCATCCTCGTGGGTGATGTAAATCAACTCCCCTCTGTTGGGGCCGGAAACGTGTTAAGAGATATTATTGCATCAGATGTAATACCGGTTGTCAGGTTGAACGAGATCTTTCGCCAGGCCAAAGAGAGTCAGATTATCGTAAACGCCCACAAAATCAACAACGGCATACTGCCGTCCTTTACCCCTTCAGGGCCAAGGGATGATTTCTATTTCATAGAACAGGAGGACCCTGAAGATGTGCTCCGAATCATATTGGAGCTTGTTAGCGACCGGGTTCCCCGGCGTTTTGGATTTGACCCGGTCGACGACATCCAGGTGCTTAGTCCAATGCATAAGGGTACAGTGGGGGCCGGGAACCTCAATCTGGAGCTACAGAGGCGGCTGAATCCCTGTCAGGAGGGAGTGACCCGTGGCAACAGGGCCTTCAGGACAGGAGACAAGGTAATGCAGATCAAAAACAATTATGACAAAGAGGTGTTTAACGGGGATATTGGGAGGATCGCCCGTGTCGATCCGGAAATGCGCGAAATAGACATATCCTTTGACGGCAGGAACGTTCCTTACGATTTCACTGACCTGGACGAAATCGTCCTGGCTTATGCGGTGTCAGTGCACAAATCCCAGGGCTCTGAATACCCGGCAGTTATTATCCCTATCCTCACCCAGCACTATATGCTCCTACAGCGCAATCTGATCTACACCGCAGTTACGAGAGGAAAAAAGCTTGTGATAGTGATTGGCACCAAGAAGGCATTAGCAATCGGGGTAAGAAATGACAAAACCCGTAAGCGATACACATTCTTGGAGCAGAGGCTTAGAAACTCAGATTGCCTGGGGTTCCCGGGAAGGGAATTACATCATTAAGACCCGCTTCCTTGATCCTCTCGTAAAGGGCGTCAAGGTCAATCGCCTGATCTGTCACGTCTGTTCGTGGCGTACCAATTTGTCTTTCAAATCGGCCTTTGCCTGGTCCCGGGCGTTGAGGCGCAGTGCAAAGGACTCCATTTGGTTCCTGGGAATCTCCGGTTGAGCCTCCTGAGGTTTTCGCTCCAGTGTCAGCGCGCCGCTCGGGCAGGTTGAAACACACAGACCGCAGCCAATACAGCGATCTGCATTTAAAACCGCATGCTCGTCCTCTATGCTCAGGGCATCCATCTGACAACGCTCCAGACAGGTCTCGCAGCCGATGCAGATCTCGGGATCTATCCTTGCGAGGAAAGGCGATGAAACCATGGCCGCAGGAAAAGGATGTCTCTTGAGATTCACGAGGATCTGGCAGCAATCCCCGCAGCAACAGCAGATATTCACGATTTCCTGGGCATTGCTCGGCTGAAGCACCAGGCCTTCCTCATCCGCTTTCTGTAGAATATCAAGGGTCTCCTCCATTGTGATGACCCGCCCAAGCCCATTGCGCTCGTAATAGTCGGCCCCCCAGCCAAACACAAGACAAGCTTCCATGAGCTTGCCACACCCGGCGCCCTTGAGCTGATGTTCCCGTCGGCAGATACAGGGGGCCACCAGGAATTTCTTCTGATTCCTGACCAATTGCTCGGCCCTTTCGTAAGAGAGGACCTCCATACCGGCATCAATGCTTTTCCCCACCGGGATGGTGCGAAGTGGAGGGACATGATCAAAGGCCTCTTTGGCCAGGATAGGCATATATTCCTCCATATCCTTGACGAATTCCTCGTCCAGGTCGTTCACATGGTATTCCCAGATGCCTACCACGAACTGTGCCCCCATGTAAGCAGGAGGTCTATCCTTCATCTCGATACTAAAAATCAACCCCTTTCTTGCCATTCGTTCCAGCATGGGCCCAATTTCCAGCTCGCTCATTCCCGACCTCTCTGCAATGACAGTGGCCGGCTCCGGCTTCGGTTTGAGGTGCGTAGCCAGTTCAGCCTCGTCTGTACTAAACAGGCGTTTAAGGATACGGATCTCCACACCGCTCTCTGAGGGTGGAAACCCACCTGGCAAGCTGTCTAAGTGTTCTCTCAATTCTTGGTAAACGTCACCCATGATTCATCCTCCTTGTCTTGGGTTTAACCATATGTTCCCATTTTCCTTAATTATCTTTTTTGCTACCCGGCTATGAAAGGCAGGAAACTCGTAATACTAATTGGCACTAAGAAGGCATTAGCAATCGGGGTAAAAAATGATAAGACCCGGAAACGATATACTTCCTTGGAACAGAGGCTGAGGAGCAGGAGGCTGGGTGGTAACCCCACGAAGAAAAGGATGCCCTTATAGGCGGGACTTTACAGCCTCGCTCAAAGAAAGGCAATCATCTCTCCATAAGCATTTATCTTCGTTGCAATTCTTTATTCGTTCTGTGCCGTAGCATTCAATGTTGTTTTCTAATTTCTGAATGGCTCTGATAATATCCGTCTTCTTCATTCTATATGTGTTTATCTGCATTCCCTTGGCAATCTTTCTGATTTCAT
>JAUWPC010000064.1 GCA_030611815.1 Desulfobacteraceae bacterium | reverse complement strand
AGGTGTCAGAGACATAAACGATTTAGTGAAAGCGGTCTTTTCGGACGAACAAATAGTTTTGGGCAGTCTCAAGAAAGGCTTTTATGAGGGATTCACCCTTGGCCCCCGCACTGATTCGCCGATTGGAAAAGCAGCGAAGTTCCTGGGACTCAACAATACGCTGCGATTCTGGAAAGCCTTGGAGCGTGAATTGCTTGAGGATCGAAACGAAGACGCAAAAGGTCTGTTTCAGGTATTCGCACAGTTTTATATCCATAGAAAGCGCTATCCCAAAGGGTTTGGGCATAGAATTTTGCAACTACTCCAATCCCTGCCGCCCGTGACCCGCAGGCTCAAGGTCGTTTTTCCTTTGTTACGCATGTCAGAATGTATTCGATTGAGCCAATTCGCCCAAGAATCCGATTTTGAGGACGTGCCGCTGCTCTTCAGGGCGGTTTCCGGTCGGGTTGCGGCGCCATTGGGAAAGGGAGCGAAAAAGAGCGATTCGGGCAGCGAAAGAGAAGACGAAAACGGCGCAAGAAAGCTTGATCTGGTTCTATCCGAGATGGATGAAGAGGTGCTCACTCTGATCGGCCTTCCCATAGATTCGGCCCGCGCAGCCTATACAATGGAATCGATTACAGTGAAATCCTACGATGCATTCTTGGAAACCATAACTTCTTTCTATATCCATTTGATGCGCTATACCGAAAAAGTATCCGACCCGGTTGATCGGAACGTCTCCGGGGCTGAGGCCATCGCGCTTCTGGAACGAGCTTTTTCAAGAGATGGTGGCCTCAATGAAGCGCTATCTGAAGCAAAGAATGGGACAAACGGCGGCCTGAGACTCGTTCTGGACATGATGACGGCGCGATTCAAACGGGAAGAAAAGGAAAAACACGTGAACCTTGTACTGAAATTGGCGCTTGACCCTCTGGATTGGGAGGGCAAAGTTGCCCTGATGGGGGCGTTGCTAAAACGTCTTGAGCTCCATCTCACTCCCGAAATAGTGTCCCAGCCCCCTGAGCGGTATGCTGGACATTACGAGACCATTGTGAGGGCTTATGTCCAGTCCATGGATCAGGTGAAATCACTTTTACGTGCACTTTAGAGAATAAGGAGGAATGTTATGTCTATCGACAGCCTGCTGGCAGAGCTTGACGAAAAGGCCATAGCCCAACGAATCGGCATCCCCCATGACGAAGCGAGGATGCGCTATCCTTTACATTCCAATACAGCTGGGAGTTTTGATGAATTCAGTTGGATAATCGGTGACTATTATAATACGCACTTTACCGCAGTTATCTCTCATGGGGGGAAGCTGCCGACGCCAGAGGCTGCCAGCCGGGCCAAGGAACTACTAGAAAAGGAATATCGTCGCCGAAATGGAGACATAGTGATGGCCTATAATGACGCCCATGATGGAACTAATGGCGGCATGAGAGTCGTCCTTGACACGATCGCCGAAGGCCTCAAGGCCGAATCGCTCGAACGATATATCCGAGATGCCTTTGACCGCTACGTTTCGCCAAATTCGTGGGAACAAAAGGTGGAAATCATCCGTCAGTTTATTGCTCGTTGCGGTGTCAATTTAGGATCTTCAATCAGGCCGGATCAGCCGGAGCGCTACGCACAGAATTATCAGGAGCTCATTCGTTCCTATGTCACGGCACTCCAGCAAACATCACGGATTTTCAGGCGGTTATAAGGATTACCAAAGGCATGAAGACCCGGCTTGACAAACTACTCGAAAGCATTGACCCCGCGGTTACCCTGGAGCAGGTCTCCTTCCGTGTGGATGAGGCCATGAATTCCTTTAAGATGGAATCAGGGATGATCCAGAAATGGGATGACTTCAAAAACGTTCTAACGGCCTTTCACTGGCATGTTCAAAGAACTATTCTCCGAATTCGGCTCTCTCGCTCACCGGATCTTGATATTGAATGGGGTCGCTGCTGCGAGATATTGCTGAAAGAATACGGGTTAAACGGGGAAAAGGCGGCTATGGAGATCGCCAGGACAGGGAAAGAAGGCGGAATCTACAGCATCCTAAAAAAAATCGCCAAGCAAATGATAGAAGAATATGCCGGAAACGAGATTCGGGCCAAAATAAGTCACTACTGGCACCCGCTATCAACAGACGAAAAACTGGCCGCTACAGACGAGTACCTGGAAAAGAATGGTCACCTGCTCCCATCAGAGCTCACAGAAGGAAGCGCAGTCAGGATTAAGGCTGATTTCGTCAAGGTCCTTCAACAACACCCTCGTCTTATAATGAGATTAAGAGAGGTTGGCAGAAGATGATGTCAGGACAATATACAGAGTTCTTTTAAACTTTCTCGAAATGAAACAACAAAGGAGTTTCTCAATGTCCATACGTTTTATGTGCGTACGTTACGAGACGGATTTCGGTTGCGGACATATGATGTTGAATATTTGTTGCGATGAAATCGCAACCAGGTATTCTGATACTGGAAAAGAGGAAGGCTTAAAATGTATAGCAAAAACCGTGAAACCTGAATGCCCTGATTGCAGCCTGATCAATCCGAACAGCCACCCGAAGTATACCCCACATCTGAATACCCCTCGCAATTGAAACAGGAACCCCTTTTCTCCCGCTTCTCACAATAACCAAGGGATTCTCGGCGGAAAGGGGGCACTATGTCTATTGAAGGGGCGCTGATCAGACAGGCACAACCTTATATGGTTGGGGCAAGGCTTCGATCAATCATTCAGGAAGAAATCAGCAAGGGCTGTAGGCCCGATATTTCAAGAAGAACCGTTTCTCTTGAACCCCGGTTCACCCCCCTTTGGACCATTGATAACAGCCCCGATATAGAAAAGGAGCCGCACTGGACGACTGAGACTCCAACTAAAAGCGAAGACCTGATTCGCCTTCAGGTGTGGATCTCCCCAGATTATGAGTTTGACTGGAACCATTCAGAACTTTTTATCAAGCAGCTCCAGGCCATCTCTTTTCGGGCCGGCTTCGAAGTTGCCGGTAACTGTGACGGAATAGTCATAGGTTTTCTCATTCACCACATGGACATCCCCATCATTACGGCGGCGTTCAACGGAGAATTCGGACTATGCGAATTAACAACTATGGAGAAAGGCCCACTCAATGGATTGAAAGACAAAAATTGGAATGACGTGGTCTTTCGAGACTATTTTCCTCCGCCACCATATTCACACCTCCTCACCCGCCCACCGGAACTTCACACCTCTTCGCTGATCCCTTTGATAACCGCTCTTTCAATCATGGAAGCGCCGGCAGTAGGTATCTACCAGGCACTCTTTCAGCCGGTACCGCCCAACCACAACTGGCACCGCAACATTGAGATTCTGTTAGACATTGAATACACCGTAAAACTGCATAGTGAACTCCGATCTCCTCAGAAATATGCCCAGCAAGCCCCTTCAGGTGATCTACACCACATGGCCTTCGAGGTAGAAAGTAAGGCTAATAATGACAAGGCTTTCTATGCCGCGGCTCTCCGCATCGCGGTTGTGGATGGGGGCGATCAATCAAGAGACCTTTTGAGCTCCCTTTCCACTTTTATCAGCCTGTTCCAACATGGCGGCAGACCATTAGGCTATCTAACCGAGAGGGAGTATGCGGGGATACTACAGACCGCGCAGATCCACGATATGTTTTTGCTGGGACTGACCTATAGACCCGGATTTCTGGTCAATTCCCTGGAGCTCAACGGACCTGTCCACATCCCGTCTTTAGCTACTGACGATTACCGTCCTATACCGATTGCCTGCCTCGAAACATTGCCTGTGCGGAACCCTGCACTTTTTACCGGCACATGGATCGGGACTTGTGATTATGCAGGGGTCTCTCAAAAAGTCTGCATCCCCCTGGACGTGCGGGGGAGGCATACACATCTTATTGGGGCGCCAGGAATGGGCAAGACCACAACCGAGGAACACATGATCCTGGATGACATCGAAAAGGGCGATGGGGTAGCAGTCCTTGATCCGCACGGTGACATGGTTGAGCGATTGCTCTGTCTGATACCGGAACAGCATATTGAAAGAGTCATATACTTTAATCCGGCTGACCCCGACTGGGTACCATTGTGGAACCCCCTGGAACGTATCCCAGGCCAGGAGATCGGCAGAACAGCAAACGACCTGGTTACCGCTATCAAGAGTTTTGTTGAAAGCGGCGGCTGGGGGGACCGTTTAGAAAATATCCTCCGAAATATGATCTTTGGCCTCCTACATCTACCTGGAGGTACATTCCTTGATATCTCAAATCTCCTGCGCAACAAATCCAAAATAAATGAAGTGCTTATCCGCCAAATACTAAAAGTCGTTGACAACCAGACCGCAAGGCAGTTCTGGGAGCATGACTATAGGGGATACAGACAAAACGACCTGAGCCCCCCGATAAATAAGTTATCGAAGCTCCTCATTTCGGGGTCTGTCTCCTTGATGCTTTCCCAGCCGGAAAACCGTTTCAATTTCCGAAAGATTATGGATCAAGGAAATGTACTCCTGGTAAATCTTTCCAATATGGGGGTGACAGTACGGCAGGTCCTGGGATGTTTTATCCTGTCAAACCTTCACCTCAGTGCCCTAAGCCGAAGCGACATACCGATCGATGAAAGGAAACAGTTCCATATTTACTGTGATGAGGCCCATAATTTTCTCACCGATTCCCTTGAAAATCTCATAGCAGAAACCCGCAAATACCGCGTCAGCCTCTCTCTGGCCCATCAGTATTTGAGTCAGTTCAATAGTAAAAAGAAGAGAGATGCGCTTTCAACCGTTGGATGTTCAATCATTTTAAAAGTGGACAAGAGGGATAGCGATTTTTTGGCAAAGGATCTCCAGGGAAAAGTCAAGGCAGAAGACATTGTTTCCCTTGGAGTGGGGGAGGCATTTGCCCGCATAGACACAGATATTGTGAGGATAGAGACCCGCCCCCCCCTTAAAATCCCTGATACTCACTTCAGGGATAGAATCATAGAAAACTCTCGAAGAAAATACTGTAAACCCACTCATGAAGTCCGAAAATGGATAAGGCACTCCGGCAACAGATGGCTTGAGCCTTATACTCCCCTGAATCCCACAATCTCTGAATCGTCAGAGCCCGACAACGAGGATTTTGGCTATGACGAATTCTAAGAACAGAAAAAGGACGACTGCCATCATAGAGAAAATCCTTGAACTCACCGATGAGGAGTATCTTCAGGGCAGGATAGACAGACCTGTAGAAAAGGTGCTTGCAGCTTTTGAGTATGACAGAAACACCCTGATGAGCCACCGCTATTTTATGGATATCGTTGCTGATCTTGTGCACCGTATCTATCTGAACGGCCCTGGAGTAAGCCGAGATCTGTCACGATCCCAGGCCAGCGCAGAGGCATTACTCATCCTCGAACAAGCCTTCGGAAGTCACGATGTCCAAGGATATGACACCGCGATTGTTGCTGCGTTCACTGATTTTGAATCAATTTTGACCGGGATGGCTGAATTCATCATCTCAAGGACAAGAGAAAGACATATCAGATGGGTTTACACCACTTGCATCGATCCCTTTAACTGGCCCACTAAGTGCGTGATCGCAGAAATCTTGGTTGATAAGTGGAAATCTTTCCTGCCGCCCGGCATTCTTTCATGTACCCCTGCCCAGCTTGTTGACGCCCTACCTCAATTATTCAGTGCAGCGCAGTCAACTGAGATTATAGTCAAAAAAACAATGACCTCAGATACCGAATTTTACAAATCAGTGAAATGATGGATCAGGTTCTGCCGCTTCCAGGCAAAGAGAACGTAAAGCGCGGCTCTCAATGGAAAAGCCCTTCGCTTGGGAAACACTGAGAGAAGCTGGAGGAAAAGATGCTCGGCAGAAATGAAAGAAAATCAGAGGATAAGATCAGGCTTTTCAGGTCCTTTTTTTCCGGGCTCACAGACGTCTACGGCACATATGACCCTGCTACGGGGAGGGCCAGGCAGGTCAAATCGCCAGTTACAAACAAAGTGTTGCTGGCCCATCTTACAGGGAGACAGCCTTACGGTGTATACCTTTTAGTCAAAGACAAGACCCGAGCCATTGCGGTCGACTTTGATACACAGGACCGAACGCCACTAATCGAGTTTGTGGCAAGGGCAAATCACTATGGTCTTAAAGCCTACGTTGAACGCAGCAAAACGAAAGGCTACCATTCCTGGTTTTTCTTTGATAAACAGGGAGTTATTGCACGCAAAGCTCGCTTGGTGGTACGCCACATCCTTGAAGAAATCGAACAACCTCAAACTGAGATTTTTCCCAAGCAGGACGGGATCGGCGCTAACATGTACGGTAATTTTATCAACGCCCCCTTATTTGGGTCTCTTGTTCCCGAAGGAAAAACCGTTTTTTTAGCCCCACCCTCCTTTCATCCATACCCTAACCAATGGGATTTCCTTGAATCGGCAAAAAAACACACCGAATCGACCTTGGATGAAATTATTGAATTGAACGAGCTTTTCCCGGCGCCACAGCATCAGTCTCCAAGCCCGAACGAGGGAAACGCCGGTCGAGGCACCTTATTCAGCCTCCCGCCATGTGCCCGGAAAATGCTCAGAGACGGTGTGTCCGAATTCCAAAGAATCGTATGCTTCAGACTGGCAGTTCACCTAAAAAGACTCGGGTTGCCCCACGATGTCGCAGTGGCCGCCCTCAAGATCTGGGCAATGAAAAACAAGCCCACAAACGGAAAAGGCGTCATCCGGGAGCCAGAAATTTTGGCACAAACAACTTATGCCTATGAACATGTTTATTCGGGGTATGGCTGCGACAGCCCCGCCATAGAACCCTTTTGCGAACCATCCTGCTCAGTGAGGAAGTGGAGGGCAGCGCAAACAAGAAATTCATCTGAAAAAGCAGATTGTTGATAATGAAGAAGCCCAGAAGTCCAGCTGTATTCAGATTAATTCACATCAGTTTGATAAAATCAAGAATTGAGTTTAAACTTAAATCAATAAATTCAAACAGTTATTGACAATGAAAGATGCAGACGCTATACTGACCCCGGAACAAGTTGCAAAGGAATTGTCTCTGAAGACCGAAACAGTCAGGTCACTGATGCGCCGGGGAGTCTTGCCTGCTGCGAAAGTGGGAGGCTGCTGGCGTACCACAAGGAGGGCGCTGTATGGCTATTTGGAAAACCAAATGGGGATGGAGGGCGGATTTTATTTTCGAGAGCGAGAGAATAATCGCCAAAGGGTTCTACAAATACAAAGACGAGGCACGGCAGTGGATAAAAGACGAAAAGGAAAGCCGGAAGAGCCAGCAGAGATCTTCTTCCCGCGATAAGGAGAGGGACTTATCATTCTGGACACTTGCACAGAAATATCTCGCTGATTGCAAAATCAACTACGATAAAAAGACGGTCGCTGAAAAGAAACGCTGCCTTGAATGCTTTTATAAGGCAGTAGGAGATGTAGATGTTGCCGACATAGACCCGCCCGCAGTCCTTGATTTCATAAACAAAAGGGCAAAAAACCTGAGCAACAACGCAGCCAACACGGACAGGAAAAATCTGAAAGCCTTTTACGGATGGATTTTAGATATGTACGGCATTATGCACGACCCGACAGCTCCCATCAAAAAGAAACCCCACACCAGGAAAGCGAGGCGATTGATACCTATCCAGGATATCCTCAAAGTCATCCTTATGGCACAAGGCCATGACCGCGTGCTCATTGGGACCTACTGGCACACCGGTGCACGCAAAAGTGAAATCTTGCGATGGACATGGGCTGATGATATTAATTTTGAGGAAAGATGGGTAAGGCTCGGAACAAAAAAAAATAAGACCGGGGAAATGACATATGCAAAGCTGTGGATGAACGACGATCTTTATAAATCTCTGATGTGGCAGTGGAAAAACCGGCACCCCACAAGTCCTTATGTATTTTGCCACATGAATCCCAAAAGCAAATATTACGGAAAAACCTACATTGAGAGGCGCAAGACATTAAAGAATCTTTGCGACGATGCCAAGGTCGAGCCCTTCGGGTATCACGACATCCGACACACAGTTGCCAAATACCTCAACGACCTCCAGAAGATTAACCTCAAGAAAGTTCAGCAGGTCTTGAGGCACCGCAAGCAAACCACAACAGAAATCTACGTGGAAGGAAACTACACCGATACTCAGGACGCTATGGCCCTGCTCGAACTCAAAAACCTTGGAAATTTCAAATGAAATTCACTCAGTTTTTCACTCAGTGGAAATAAAAAGGGGTTACGGAATGTCCGTAACCCCTTGATTTTACTGGCGGGGACGACGAGACTCGAACTCGCGACCTCCGGCGTGACAGGCCGGCGTTCTAACCAAAACTGAACTACGCCCCCGTGCTAAGGTGGTAGGCGGAACGGGGTTTGAACCCGTGACCCTCGGCTTGTAAGGCCGATGCTCTCCCACTGAGCTACCCGCCTGAATCAAAAACGGAATTCGATTTGCTAACAGTTTCGTTCTCTTTTGTCAAGATAATTTGAACGATATTTTAATGTTCAGTGGGCTATCGCACCTGTCGGAGCGCCCTCCTCCATTTGAGCGATATCCGCGAAACTGAAGGGCTTACATTCCTCTTCCGGGGCAAATAGACCCTTACCCTCACTCAAGATTAACGCCTCCTTAAGGACTTCATCCGTATGTTCAACAAAACCCAACTCGACCTTTTTCAGGATTTTTTTGGGGATCTCCGCGACGTCCTTCCTATTCTCTGATGGTATTAACACCTTGGTAACACCACCTCTATGGGCGGCTAAAATCTTTTCTTTTAGCCCTCCAATCGGAAGGATCCTTCCTCTCAGGGTTATCTCACCGGTCATGGCAATATCACGATTTACAGGGTTACTCGTCAGCGCAGAAGCAATAGATGTAGCGATCGTAATGCCGGCAGAGGGCCCATCTTTGGGAATGGCCCCCTCAGGGACGTGGACGTGAATATCTATCTTTTCATAGAAATTGTCAGGCAGCTTTAAACTCCTTGCCCTTGACCGGATATAACTCAAGGCTGCCCGGGCCGATTCCTGCATAACTTCCCCGAGTTTTCCAGTGAGGACCAGATTTCCTTTGCCAGGCATTATAACAGCCTCTGTCTGGAGGAGTTCGCCGCCAACGTCTGTCCACGCTAAGCCGGTGGTCACACCGACACAATTCTTCTCTTCTGTACGTCCGTGCCGGTACTTCGGGACTCCAAGATATTTCGGTATGGACCGGGCCTTAACGGAGATCACGGTGCTCTTCCCCTTTTTGACGACTTCCTTAGCGACCTTTCGACAAATTGAAGAGATCTCTCGCTCCAAATTCCTGACGCCTGCCTCGCTTGTATATGTGCGGATGACGGTCAGGATTGCTTTATCAGTAAAGGAGATATTTTCAGACTCAAGACCGTTTTGCTCTATCTGCTTTTTCACCAAAAATTGCTTTGCGATATTAAGCTTCTCAATCTCTGTATAACCGGGAAGCCTGATAATCTCCATCCTGTCCTGCAAGGGAATAGGAATATTGTGCAGGTTGTTTGCCGTTGTGATAAAAAAAACATCGGAGAGGTCATAGTCAAGATCTAAGTAATGGTCATTGAAGGCCACATTCTGCTCCGGGTCGAGCACCTCTAACAGGGCAGCGGATGGGTCACCTCGGAAATCAGTGCTCATCTTGTCCACTTCGTCCAAACAGAATACCGGATTGTTGGACTTTGCCCTCTTCAGGAACTGAATAATCTTGCCCGGCATGGCCCCAATATATGTTCTTCTATGTCCTCTTATTTCAGCTTCATCTCTAACCCCCCCCAAGGAAAGGCGGATAAATTTTCTACCGGTCGCCCTGGCGACCGACTTGGCCAATGAGGTCTTGCCAACTCCGGGAGGACCGACTAAACAGAGAATCGGCCCTTTTATCTTTTTGGTCAGACGTTGAACAGCTAAATATTCAACAATTCTTTCTTTGGGCTTTTCAAGGCCGTAGTGATCTTCCTCAAGGATAACCTCGGCCTCTTCAATCTCAAGTTTGGACTTTGTTTTATCGAACCAGGGAAGGTCAATAATCCAGTCAATATAGTTACGCACCACAGCGGCCTCTGCCGACATGGGGGACATCATTTTCAGCTTTTTGAATTCCTGCTTTACCTTTGAGTGGGCCTCTTTGGTCAGTCTTTTACGCTTAATCTTTTTCTGCAGGTCCTCAAGCTCTGCCTTGAAATCATCCTTGGTCCCCATCTCTTTTTGAATGGCGCGTATCTGTTCGTTGAGGTAATAATCTTTTTGGGTCTTTTCCATCTGTTTCTTGACTCTCGTTCTCAATCGATGCTCAAGACGAAGGATATCCACCTCACCACCAAGTTTTTCATAGAGCTTGTTTAGCCGCTGGTTCACGTCAACTGATTCTAAGATCTCCTGTTTATCGGAGACCTTCAGCGCTAAATGGCCGGCTATAGTATCGGCTAAACGTCCCGGGTCTTCTATGGAAGTCACTGCCGAAACTATTTCTTTCCCAATTTTGTTGTTATATTTAGCATATTCTTCAAAGCTGTTATTAATAGAGCGCACTAATGCCTTGGTTTCAGGAGTAGAAGTAAGAATATCCTGGCATTTGCTGACCTCCACCATGAAAAAACCCTGCTTGTCCATGAAATTTTCTATCACGCCCCGTTCTTTCCCTTCAATAAGGGCCTTTACTGTCCCGTCAGGGAGTTTCAAGAGCTGAAGGACAGTGCCAAGAGTACCAAAAGCAAAGATATCCTTTGGAGATGGATCATCCACTTTGGCATCTGCTTGAGTTGACAGAAAGATTTGTTTATCCTGAGACAAAGCATACTCAAGGGCCTTGATAGACTTCTCGCGCCCTACAAAGAGAGGCACGACCACATTCGGAAAGACAACCACATCCCTCAACGGCAGAAGCGGGTAATAATGTCTTTCATCAGTAGCATTATCGCTAAGATCTTTCTTAAGAGAATTCAACATAGTATCATCCAAATTTGGCCTCATTTTCATAAAGCAAAAGAGGCGATTCGCCCTTCGTAACAACTTCTTCATTTATTATACATTCACTGATTTCGGGAAAAGAAGGTATATCATACATTATATCCAACATGGCCGTTTCGAGAATTGCCCTTAGACCTCGAGCGCCCGATTTTCGCTTGATGGCATCTTTGGCAATGGCCACTAAAACTTCATCAGTAAATCTTAGTTTAACATTTTCTAACTCAAACAGCTTCTTGTACTGTTTGATAAGCGCATTCTTTGGCTCTTTCAAAATCCTTACCAGAGCGTCTAAGCTTAGCTCGCCTAATGTGGTGGTGATAGGGATCCTTCCTACAAATTCAGGTATAAGGCCGAATTTTACAAGATCTTCGGGCTGAACGTGCGCCATTATTTCATTGATCTTTAAATCCCCCTGCCCTTTTATGTCGGCCTCAAATCCGATCAATTTACTCCCGAGACGATTACTGATGATCTTGTCTAAGCCGTTAAAAGTGCCGCCGCAAATAAAGAGGATATTGCGCGTGTCAATCCTTACAAAATCCTGCTGCGGGTGTTTTCTGCCACCCTTAGGAGGAACACTGGCCAAGGTCCCTTCAATAATTTTCAACAGGGCCTGCTGGACCCCCTCTCCTGAGACATCGCGGGTAATAGACGGGCTGTCAGATTTTCTTGCGATCTTATCAATTTCGTCAATGTACACGATTCCTTTGCATGCGGCTTCTACATCGTAGTCGGCGAACTGCACGAGATGCAGGATGATATTCTCAACGTCTTCGCCCACATAACCGGCTTCTGTCAATGTGGTAGCGTCAGCAATGGTGAACGGAACTTTCAATATCTTGGCTAAAGTCTGTGCTAAGAGCGTTTTGCCTGAACCGGTGGGGCCAACCAGGAGGATATTGCTTTTCTCGATCTCAACTCCTTCCATGTCGACCTTGGTGCTTATCCGTTTGTAATGGTTATGAACGGCCACTGAAAGGACCTTTTTTGCTCTTTCCTGGTCTATAACATACTGGTCAAGAGTCTCCTTTATCTCGGAAGGCTTCAGGAGTTGACTATCGCCTTCTTCGCCTTCCTGGCTATACTCTTCGGCAATAATCTCGTTACACAACTGAATACATTCGTCGCAAATATAGACTGAAGGACCTGCAATGAGTTTTTTTACCTCATCCTGACTCTTTCCGCAAAAAGAACAGAGCAGGTCGTCATTAGAAACACCATTTTTGCCCATAATTTC
>JAUWPC010000354.1 GCA_030611815.1 Desulfobacteraceae bacterium | reverse complement strand
GGCGACCCGGACGGAAATCCCCGCCTTAGATCGGCCATAGCCGTGGCCAAGGCAGAAAATATGCCCAAAGAGAATATTGAAAGGGGCATTAAAAAGGGCACAGGCGAGTTAGAAGGCGTCTCCTATGAGGAGGCAAACTATGAAGGGTATGGGCCGGGGGGTGTGGCCGTGCTTGTCGATTGTCTTACGGATAATAAGAACAGGAGCGTCGCAGATATAAAGCATCTCTTCGAGCGCCACGGGGGCAATCTCGGAGAGCCGGGGTGTGTTGCCTGGATGTTTGAGCAAAAGGGCCTTATGGTCTTTGAAAAGGATAAGGTAGATGAAGAAGAGCTTTTTGACTTGGCCTTAGAGGCTGGCGCCGAAGATGTCAGGGAAGAGGAGACAGAGTTTGAAGTCATTACTGAACCATCCGACCTTGAATCTGTCAAACAGGCGATTGATAATGCCGGTCTCTCTTACACTTTAGCGGAAGTAACCAAGATCCCCAAAAATACGGTTACGGTGGAGGGCAAAAAGGCCCAGCAGACGCTGAATCTAATGCAATCTCTTGAGGACCATGATGATGTAAGCCATGTATACGCCAATTTCGACATCTCTGACGATGTCATGGAGGCCTTAGACTGATGCTTGTGCTGGGTGTGGATCCCGGCTCAAGAATTACCGGGTATGGTCTGGTGGAGAAAAAAAACAGTGACATTACCTACATTCATTCCGGCCTTATCAAGTCACACAGCAAAATTCCATTCTACAAGAGAATCCATAAGATTTTTCAATCCATGGTGGATATCATAGGCCATTATCGACCAGAGGAGATGGCCATAGAAGACCTCTTTTATGCAAAAAACATCCAGAGCTCTTTAAAGTTAGGTCATGCCAGGGGCGCTGCATTGATTGCCGCGGTTCAATGCGACATCCCTATATTTGAGTACACCCCCTTGGAGATCAAAAAATCGGTGGTGGGATATGGGAGGGCCGACAAAGAACAGGTTCGGTCCATGGTTCAGATGATTCTGAGGATTAAGGGGGAGCTGCCCCTCGACGCCTCTGACGCCTTAGCCACTGCAATATGCCACCTCAACTGGTCAAGATTTGAATCGGTGGGAAGATGATTGCGCATTTAAAGGGCATACTGTTCAAGAAGACAACTCAATCGATCATAATAGATGTGGGTGGCGTCGGGTATGAGGTTTCTGTCCCCTTATCCACCTTTTACTCTCTTCCTGAGACCGATGAAATGGTCAGCCTACAGATCCACACTCATGTCAAAGATGATTCATTGACATTATTCGGATTCAACACAAGCCTTGAAAAGGCCCTCTTCTTGATGCTGGTTTCTGTTTCAGGGATCGGCCCGAAGTTATCGGTCAATATCCTTTCAGGCATGGGACCCCAGGACCTTTTGGAGGCCATAGCCCACGGGGACGCGATGCGTCTCCAGGCCATCCCCGGGATCGGCAAAAAAACTTCGGAGAGAATAGCCCTGGAATTGAAGGATCGCGCTTCCAAGGCCCTTGGGGAAATGGACATTTCTCCCATGCCGCTCCCCCAAGGGGAGGATAGGCTCACTATGGATGATGCCCTTTCGGCCCTCATGAACTTAGGATATTCACCCAAATCAGCCAAAATGGCCATGGAAAGGGCCAAATCCCGGGTCAAAGAGATGACCTTGGAGGATTTGATCAGAGAGGCCTTGAGAATTCTGTCCTGATGGAAAGGTTGACCTCCATGTAAAAAGTCCTTTTTACATGGATTTAGGAATTTAGGAATTTAGGAATTGCGAATTACTATCAGTAGTTGGTCTTAATTGAATTGCACCAAATCCCCAACTTTTTGACTTTTTACGAGTTCATCAGAGGTTATGGAAGAAAGGATTATAGATCCGGAACCCCGGTTAGACGAACTCCCGGCAGAGATAAGTCTCAGACCCGGCAGCCTTGACGAATATGTGGGCCAGGTGGAGATGAAAAGAAATCTCAGGGTTTTTATTGAGGCCGCCAAGGGCCGATCCGAGGCCCTGGATCACGTGCTTTTCCACGGGAACCCGGGCCTTGGCAAGACCTCCCTTGCCCACATTATTGCAAAGGAATTAGAGGTAAACATAAAGGGCACCTCCGGCCCGGTCATCGAGAAATCGGGAGACCTTGCGGCCATACTCACCAGTCTTCAACCCAAAGATGTCCTTTTTATCGACGAAATACACCGTCTCAACCATGTGGTTGAAGAGATCCTGTATCCGGCCATGGAAGACTACGAACTCGATATCATTATCGGGCAGGGCCCTTCTGCAAGGACCATGAAGATCCCTCTACCCCCCTTTACTCTGGTTGGCGCCACAACACGGACAGGGCTTTTGACGCCTCCCCTGAGAGATCGGTTCGGTATGATCCTGAGGGTGGAGTTTTATAGCCCTGAAGAACTTCATGAGATCGTCATGCGGTCGGCCTCGCTTCTCCAGATCCCAATAAGAGAAGCGGGTGCACTTGAGATCGCCAAAAGGGCCCGGGGAACGCCGAGGGTGGCGAACAGGCTCTTAAAAAGGGTGCGGGATTTCGCCGAAGTAAAGGCCGACGGGGTCATTACTCAGGATGTGGCGAGTCAGGGCCTGGACATGTTGGAGGTGGATGATGAGGGGCTCGATAAGATGGATCGCTTTATTATGCGTACCATTGCAGAGAAATTCGATGGGGGACCCATAGGCCTGAGCAGCCTCTCCGCGGCCGTGGGCGAGGAAAAAGACACCCTCGAAGACGTGTATGAGCCCTTTCTTATTCAAAAAGGCTATATCAAGCGGACACCACAGGGACGGGTTGTTACCAGACGGGCCTACCTTCATTTGGGGCTGGAAAAAATAAGTCCGGAAAGCGTGATTCAGAAGAAGCTATTTTAGTAGCTGTTCGCTGCTTGAAACTTGAAATTGGAAAGTAGAAATTGGGGAGAAATAAAACGAGTTTACGAGTTCGATGTCTACAAATTGGCAGAAGGCTATGGGCGTTTACGATTGCCCAGCCCTAAAACCGTCTAACCCTATGTTCAGTTGCATAAAAAGTACGATACAGGGTACGGGCGGTCATTGATTTCCATGAGCCATGCGCCTTTCGCCATACGCCATGCTCAAAGATAGTGGGTACATGTCGGCCAAATTCCATCCGGAGGACAAAATGAATATCCTGGACGAAAAATTCGCTGAATTTCAAAAACTTCCTACAGAGGAAAGAGTAGAGTGTTTTGAGAAAAATGGTCGGCTTTTTGACATGATAAGATCGCAGCAGTTGAATCGTGAAATCATAGACGATATCTATGGAATCACTAATCGGCTCAGGCAGATATCAAAAAACAAGGCTGGATCTCTCTTCGTGC
>JAUWPC010000148.1 GCA_030611815.1 Desulfobacteraceae bacterium | reverse complement strand
TCAGTCTGTTTTATCGATCTGTTCATCAATTATTCTGTTCGCCTGGGCTATAGTGTTGTCCTACCCGAGATGATCAGAGACCTGGGCTTCAATCGGACGGCAGGAGCATCGATCTTTAACGCCTACCTTTTCTCTTACATTATTTTGACTCCACTGACCGGCATCCTGACAGATCGATTGGGGGCCAGGAGGGTTATCAGCACATGTGCCTTTATCTTAGGCGTTGGTATTCTCCTGATGGGGACGGTTAAATCTCTTTGGACTGCGTGCGTTTTTTATGCAGTGGTAGGGATTGGAGCCACCGGCATGTGGACGCCTATCATTACTGTTGTCCAGCGCTGGTTTACCACCAACCGCAGAGGAATGGCCCTTGGGATACTTTCCACGGGCTATGGACTGGGGTTTGCAATCATGGGGGTCGCCTTTCCATGGATTGTGAACCATTTCAGTTGGCGCTACTCATGGTATTTCTTAGGAGCAGGGGCGCTGGTAATGGTTGCGGTAAACGGGGTGTTTTTGAGGAGCAGCCCTGAGTCGGCGGGGTACCTGCCATGGGGCGAGAAGGAATCCAATTCGCTTAATGGCCCTGCCGAGGAAGGCCATTCAAAAATCAAACTCTCCACACTGTTCAGAGACAAGACATTCTGGCTCATAGGACTGTCATACTCTTGTATCGCCTATAGCCTCTATGGAATCACGACCTTTATGGTGGATTATGCTCAGTATCAGTTAGGATTGCCGCTGGAAAAGGCGAGTTTTTTGGCTACCATACACGGGATATGTCAAATCGCAGGTGTTTTAACAATCCTGCCCCTGTCCGATTATCTTGGCCGGAAAAGGACCCTCATCATTTCCAACTCCTTTATTGCCGCATGCTTGGTAGGTATCCTCCTGACTGGAGATTCATGGATCATGCTCTATGTCCTTGTTGGCATTCTGGCCGTTTTCTATGGCGTCACCTTCCCCATGTACGGGGCCTGCGCCGGCGACTATTTTCCAAAAGAGATCATGGGAACAGTGATTGGGGCCTGGACCCCGTTCTATGGCGCTGGCGCCATTTTAGTTCACTGGGTAAGCGGTGTGCTGCGGGATACAACCGGCAGTTATGACCAGGCGTTTATGATTAATGCTGTGATGGCAGCGATAGGAATCGCCTTGATTTGTGTCGTCAGAAAAGAAACAAACTTGAACTGAAACCTTAGAGGTTTGGTATCATCCGTTCGCATTGGTCTACAAATGAGATAGTGCCATGGATAGAATACTGGACAAGAAACAAAAAAGCCCCGAGTTTTCGTAATTTCGGGGCTTTCTCTTATTATTCCGGTTTAGATTTTTGGGATTAGGGCCTGGCAAAAAATAACTTGTTAGAATTCGCGCCCAGATTTAGGTCAGATTCGTTCGATCCGAAAGCGCAAAGCCACAGGAATAGTGAACTATTTCGAGGACTTTGTGATTGAGGAACGGATGAAGATGGCCTGAAGATGGGATGCGAAAATGACAAGTTATTTTTTGCCAGGCCCTTAGTATTACTGCTCTCCGCCGTACAATTCCTTGACCTTGACCCTGTCAGGCGAGCCATCCTCAAGGACGGGAAGATCGGCTACGAATTCCACATACTGGGGTTTCTTAAACCTTGCGATCCTCTCCCCCACAAAATCGATTAACGCCTGTGGCTCTAAGGTTTCGCCCTCTTTCAACTGGCAAACCGCCTTAATCCCCTCTTTCCATTTGGGATCAGGGACACCAAAGACCACGGTTTTTTCGATCACGGGGTTTTCAAGTATCACCTTTTCAACCTCTGCCGGATAGACATTCTCGCCCCCCGGCTTGATCAGCTCTTTCTCTGCCTTGCGCCCCGCATACCAGAGGAAACCATCCTCATCAAATCTTCCCTGGTCGCCCGTATGGTGCCAGCCCTCCCTGAATGTGTATTCATTATCTTCCGGGAGATTCCAGTAGCCCTTGAAGACCATGGGGCCTTTCATGGTGATCTCACCTACCTCTCCCAGAGGGACCGGATGCTCATACTCATCAACAAGCCTTACTTCTGCCAAGGGGAGCGTCTTGCCTGCTGAACCGGGCCTGTCGTTATAAGCGCCAAAGGTGGCCACGCAGGATGTCTCTGTCTGACCATACATGCAGTAGAATGTTCCACCGGTTATTTTCTGATATTTCTCGATAGTATCTGGTGTATCCAGCCCGGCCGAGACCCTGAAGCTGCTGATATCCTTGCCTGTTTTTTCATGCTCCTCAAGGACGGATGAAAGAATCGGTGCAAAGGTAAACATCATTGAAACTCTTTTTTCTTCAATCATCTCAACTGCCTTTGCCGCATCGAATTTGCTCATATTAACATTCATGACCCCTGCGTGAAAGCTTGCGGTGACCATGAAAAGGCCACCCACGTGAAAAAGCGGCAGGATATTCAGATGCACATCCTGCGGAGTGAGATTCAGGAGATAACCAAAATGCATATCCGCGCAGAGCACATTGCCATGGCTCAATAGGGCGCCCCTGGGCCTGCCGGCCACAGCGGCCGTGTGGATAATAACAAACCCGTCATCAGTAGCAACATCAGCCCCATCAAATTCATTTCCCTGATCCAGAAGGGTCTGAAAATCTGAAAACTCACCCCCTTCAGGACCTAAGTTGAAATATTTTTCCACGGAGGGGAGTTTATCCTTCAATCCCCGGAGGGTCTCCTGGAACTCCTTATCTGCAAATACCAGTCTCGGTTCGCAGTCATTCAGGTTATATCCTACCTCATCGGCAGAAAGCCTCCAGTTGATGGGGAGCATAATGACACCCAAGGCCGCGGCCGCACCATACAGGAGGAAATATTCAAGGCTGTTCTTTCCAAGGGCCCCTATCCGGTCACCCTTATTAATCCCTGCCTTCTGGAGCCCGCAGGCAAGGCTGTCCACCTTTTCCTTGTACTGAGAAAAGGTCAGGGTCTGGCCGTCATCCACCTCAAACCATGCCTCCTTGTCTCCGAAACTGACAGCATTGCGGTTTATCAGGTCATAGAAAGTAAAATCATATAGTCCCATAGTCTCCCTCCAAAAAAAATGCCCTTTGCCACTCGGACAGAGCGGCAAAGGGCTTGATTGGTCAGAAATTACTGCGCTTTGATTTCATAAGGGAATACCCTTGACACGCCATTGGCGGAAAATGAGAAAGAACACTCCGTTATATCAACAGGCGTAATTCCTTCCGGCACACCCTTCCACCAGGTCTCAAGGGCCTTCCAGGGACTCCAGCCCTTGGCCTTTAATTTAAAGCCGCCGGTAACCATCAGACTCAATAGGGCCGAACGGGCCGTGATCAGAGTAGTCGCTCGTACCTGGTCCGTCTTACCAGCCGGGATCCAGTATTCATCCTGGTTGTTATAGGTAACTAAGGAAAACTCCTTATCAAACACAACGGTAAAGACCATTCCATCCAACAGAATGGGATAGGGATTCTTGTTCTCTACATTAAAAAGGAAGCTCATGGGAAGGGCCGCCCCCCTGTTCCCTGCGTCTCCCTTGGTAGGCTTCACCTTGCTGGAAAAATACCAGTACCCATCATATTGCGGGACCATAAAAGACTCAAGGGTAACCTTTGGTGCAATAAAATTCTTCTCAGTCGGCTTGACCTGCATAGTGACACAGGAAATCAAGGCGACACTCAGGCCAAAAATAAGCACTGTCATCAAAACCAGTTTTTTCTTCATAGTAGACCTCCATCTTTGTAGTTCAGCTCAACCATCTCTTCCTTCGCTTATAATGCTTCACATCGCGAAAGCTCTTTTTTCCGCCACCACCCATGCCGAGATAGAAATCCTTGATATCTTCGTTCTCGCTCAATTTCTCAGAGGTATCATCCATCACAATCCTGCCGGTCTCCATGACATAGGCATACGGCGCCACGGTCAGGGCCAACTTGACATTCTGCTCCACAAGGAGGATAGATATCCTCTCTTCCTTATTGAGTTTGGTGAGGATATTAAAGATCTCGTGTATGAGCATGGGGGCCAGGCCCATGGAAGGCTCATCCAACAACACCAATTTGGGCTCGGTCATCAAGGCCCTTCCCACGACGGCCATCTGCTGCTCGCCACCACTCACAAACCCGGCGATCTCGTTGCGTTTCTCCAAAAGCCTGGGAAAATAGTGGTACACCATCTGAAGGCCGTCCTTTACCGAGCCGGTCTTTCTCAGGTGCGCGCCTACCTTGAGATTCTCCTCAACGGTCAGGTGTTCGAACACCTTCCGGCCCTCAATGACCTGAATAATCCCCGCCTTTGCTATCTTTGCCGCCCCTTCGTGGTGTATGCGTTTTCCTTCATACTCAATGGCGCCATCGGTCACCTCGCCATCTTCAACCTTTAGCAGGCCGGAAATGGCCTTGAGGGTCGTGCTCTTGCCGGCGCCATTGGCCCCGAGCAATGCAACAATCCCCCCCCTGGGCACCTCAATGGAAACGCCCTTGAGCACCAGGATGACCTCATGGTACTTGACCTCAATGTTATTTATCCTCAGTATTGCCTCTGATCTCTCCAAGACCCTACCTCCAGGGGTGATGTTTTCGGTTGCTTACCATCCTAACCATTTCGTTGCCCACAGTTTGGGCCATCTCTTTTTCAGATCCACGGCCTCCACTGTCTGAAACTTACCGCCCTTCCACTCCTGGATAAGACAACCTGTGGCAGGTCGATGATCAGTGGCCGTATAACTGATGGGTGCAGCGCCGAGACCGATGTCAAAATTGCGCATTGTTTCAAACCCTTCCTTCATAATCCCGGGACCACAGCCTTTTTTTGTCAGGTCTACGCCTTTCTTGTCGGCCCTTTTCATGGCCTCCCAGAGAACCAGGGCATCACCCCATGCCTGAACAGTCCGGATCAGCCTCTTTCCCTTGGGCACGCCGGGGCTGTATTGTTCGGCCGATGAGACAACCAGATCCATGTTCTTGTAGTTCTGCCCAAAAAATGCACACGGTGTAGCCCCCATGACCCCTTCAGCCGCCTTTCCGGCTAAGCGGGGCAGGTTTTCATCAAAGCCCCAGTTATTGATGATCCAGTCCGCGCCAAGGCCGAGGGCATATGCATCCCTCACCGTTGCCGCAACCGACATGGTGGTGTTGCCGTGCCAGACCACATCCGGCTTGAATTTCTTCAGGGCCATGACCTGGCTCTTGGTATCGATCGCAAAGAGCGACACATCCTGATCCGGTCCTATTTCAAAACCTAAGAGTTTAGCCTGGTCTTTGATGGCCTTGATAGGTGCGCTGCCATAAGGTGAGGCAAACATATAACAGCAGGCGAATCTCGGCTTTCTCTTGCCAAAATCCTTATGTTTAGGCCATTTCTTGTCAAACCAGGCAGTGATTGCGGACCTTGCATTGGTTGAGTAGTCAGATGAAAAGAAGAGGTTATAGGGTGTCTTTTTAGGATCGGTCAAATGGGCCGAATAGGAAGCAGACACATAGGGAAGTTTATCCTTATTGACCGTGGGTGAGAGGGCCTCAGTATCTCCGGTCCCCCATCCCATAATTGCAATATTTCCGAGTCGTTTCAACATCTTATACTTTGTGATGGCCTCGGGGATACGATATCCGTAATCAAACCAGATGTACTTGATTTTCTTGCCGTTGACGCCCCCCTGGGAATTGATGTATTTGAAGGCGTCTGCCATGCCGATGGCATAGTCTTTACCTACGTCCGAGGTGGCCCCGGTCGTATCCATAAGTCCACCGACCTTGATCTTCTTGGCCACAGCGACAGTCGAAAACCCTGCCAGAAATGCCACAGCCAAAAACATTACCAAAATCTTCAGAAAAATACCTTTTTTCATAGATTATTCCCCCTTTGCAAAAATGAGAACCTAAGTATTAACCACAGTTATAAAATGACCATTAGGATTTACCTGTTAGTTCCTTTCACCTCCTTTCGGGTATCACTTGAATTGTTAAGTTGTTGAGTCCCGCCCCAGGCGGGATTAGCTCTTTTCAAACACCGCCTCAGACGGGATTGAATTTGTCAGCCTAATATGAAAACGGCCACAGGTTAAAATAGTTCTTGGCCTGCCACCAGCGGTAGGCAAGTCCGTTCGGCTCATAGATCAAAAAACCGCAGATAGCCAAACCGAAGGCCATGTCCTTAATATAAGCGAAATCAAAGAGGATTTGTGGGTAATATTCAGACAAAGGAATCACCCCCATCTGGAGCAGTTCCATGACAACCACCATAAAGATGGATCCGAAAATAGCCCCCTGGATGGAACCGACCCCGCCGATCAGAATGACTCCCACCAACCAGAGGGACAGAAACCACTGAAAGTGTTCAGGACTCAGGGCAGCGGTGTTACAAACCCAGAATGCCCCGGCAACACCTGCCATAAACCCGGCCACGAAAAAGGCTAAGAGCTTGTACCAGACGATATTGATGCCAAGGGCCTCTGCCGCAATATCATTATCCCTGATGGCCACCCATGCGCGGCCCGGTTTGGACCTGAGCAGGTTGGCCAGGACGATCACCATGAGCGTGAGTATAACCGCCATCACAAAATAAATCTGTATATCATTTTCAATGACCCACGGCCCGATCTTGATGGTCCCCGGGGGGAGAGAAAAGGCCTGGCCCCTGCCACCTATCTGGCTGACATACTGGGTCAGGATAAAATCAACGGTAATAAACTGGGCCGCCATGGTGGTCAGAATCAGATAGAAGCCTTTCACTTTGGCAGAGGGCAGGCCAAATAGGACGCTCCAGAGCCCTGCAGCAATCCCGGCCATAATGATGCTGATCGGGTAGGCCAGCCCCCAGTCAACAAGGAACTGGGGCCATGGGAACTGGAGGATTAACATGACACTCGTATAGGCGCCAACCGCGATAAAGGCGGCATGACCTAAGGTAAGCAGACCGGTATAACCGATAAGGAGTTGAACCCCCAATGCGCCCATGGCGGTATATCCAATCATGCTACAGACGCTGATCCAGTATTCATCAGCAACGAGGGGTATGCCGATGAAAACAACGGCCAGGAGCAGAATCATCTTTCCCTTTAAAAAATTTGTCTGCCACCACCCATGATCTTCCGCATAGTTCTGGTGGTAATTACCGCATGGCAACCATACATTGGACATAAGACAACCTCACATTTGATTTATTTGGGAATTCAGGAATTTAGGGATTAAAAAAGAGCATTTCATTCAATTCCTCAATTCCTCAATTCCTCAATTCGAAATTCCTTAATTCTTAGACTCTCTCGATCCTCTCCCATCCCCAGAGGCCATAGGGCTTGAACAGGAGGAAGACGGCCATAAAGGCAAAGGGGACGATCTCTTTCACCCCGCCAGGGAAATATTGGTCAAGGTATGTCCCTGAAAAATTCTGTAGCAATCCGATCATGATCCCCCCGACAATGGCCCCCGGGACAGAATTCAGCCCGCCCAAAACCACGGCAGGGAGCACCAGCAACCCTAAGTGACCCACGGAAATATTGATCCCATTGATGTTCCCGAGGAGGGCGCCGCCCACGCCCGCACTCATAAAGGCAATGGCCCATGCGGCCGCATAGACAAACCGGGCGCTCACTCCGAGAGAGAGGGCTGCAGTTTCGTCATCGGCAGTGGCCTGCATGGCAAGACCCCAGCGGGTATACTTAAAAAAAGCTACAAATACGATGAGCAGCACAATAGAAAGGATGAAAGACCAGAGATACACAGGAGATATCTTGAGGATGCCGACCGTAATCGGTTCGATATCAAAGATGGGGGGCGTGAAAACCCTTGTGTCTGACCCCCAGATATATCCGATGAGTCCTTTTAAGAAGAAGGAGATCCCCACCGTCACCATGATAACGGCCAGGACAGGCTCTCCGATGAGCTTGTCCAAAAAGATACGTTCGGTCAAAAACCCTAAGATAATTCCCACAAGGAGGGTAAGCAGCACGGCAGGAACAAAGGGGATTCCTATGGCGTAAAAGGTATAGGCCACATAGGCCCCGACAAGGGTCAACTCGCCCATGGCCAGATTGAGGACACCAGAGCACTTGTAGATAAGGACCCACCCCAAGGCCACTAAGGCATAGATGCCTCCCACCATAATACCTGTGGTCAAGCTCATGAAAAACAGCTCCATTCTTTTCCTCC
>JAUWPC010000306.1 GCA_030611815.1 Desulfobacteraceae bacterium | reverse complement strand
AAGATGACCGGTCATTATGTAGTCAGAGGTATTGTCAGGCGAACCCCTGAACTTGACACCTTAGGCCAGTTTGCGCTCATAAGAACAGCCGTTGTATGTTGCCATGCTCATGCCGCGCCCGTGGGTTTCAGGGTAGATTACGATCGCTCTCTGGAGCTTAGAGATGGCCAATGGGTAAAGGTTTACGGGACGCTAAAAAGGCTCTCTCCTGATCTGCCCAATCCAAATCTACATTCCATAGGACTCCTTTTTACCCGCTTTAATAAATCTTATGGGATTGTTCCGCAAGAAATTGTCAAAATCCCCAAGCCTGAGGCTCCATACATATTAAAATTTAAGGACAGTGAGCCATACGCATATTGAGCCACCATATCTCGGGCCCGCCCGGGCCTTTTCCAGGCCTCAGGCCGATGGTCTTGGCCCGAGGCGCCACCTGTGGTGGCTTTAAGGGGAACTCGAAAAGCAACATCCCGTGTAATTGATTAATATTTCAGGGATATTGGAACATTTTTTATCTTGACATCCAAGTCAAATTCCCACAATATTTCTGATGAAAAGACGTTTTGTCGGCAATTAGATTGAACTTTCATGTCAAGACCTGTGAGGATAAACATGAGTCTTTCACCTTACTTCGAACCGACAAAAGAAGGGGATACTGTCTTTAGTGTTGAATCCTCAAGAATCAAATTCGGGTGTGGCGCTCTTCGGGAGGTCGGCTACGATGCTCGTTCATTGGGGATGACTCGCGTTGCAATCTTTACAGACCCGAACGTGGCCAAACTTGAACCCGTATCCATCGCCTTGGAATCTCTCAAGGGTCAGGGAATCGACATAGCGGTATATGACAGGGTAGAGGTAGAGCCTACTGATCGGTCTTTCAAGGCAGGAGCGGCATTCGCCAAGGATGGGAAATTCGATGGATTTATCTCTGTTGGCGGCGGCTCAGTCATGGACACTTGTAAAGCGTCAAATCTTTATTCGACCTATCCAGCGGAATTCCTGGATTACGTTAATGCCCCTATAGGTAAGGCCATACCTGTTCCTGGGCCACTGAAACCACACATAGCCTGCCCCACCACTTTCGGAACGGCCAGCGAATGCACGGGCATCACTATTTTCGATTTTCTTGAAATGAAGGCAAAGACAGGAATCGTTAGCCCGCGCATACGTGCCAGCCTCGGAATCCTTGATCCCGACTGCCTCAAAACACTCCCTCCTCTGGTACGCGCTGCCAACGGTTTTGATGTGTTCAGCCATGCATGTGAATCCTTTACCGCACGTCCATTCACCAAGAGGCCAGCGCCAACTGATCCCACGAAACGTCCGCAAAATCAGGGGGCGAACCCGTATGGTGACATTGCCTGCCTCCAGGCAATCAAACTGATGGGGCAGAATCTGGTGCAGGCGGTCACTGCCCCAAAGGAGGGGAATTTAGAAGCCCTGATGTTCGCCGGCATGTTAGCAGGCATAGGATTCGGTAATTCCGGATGCCATCTCCCACATGGTATGTCCTATCCGGTTGCCGGCCAGGTGAAGGCTTATCAGCCTGATGGATGGATATCAGATCACCCCATAGTGCCACATGGAATCTCAGTGATTGTAAACTCGCCTTCTGTGTTCAGGCTCACCGGGGCTGCTTGCCCTCATCGCCACATACAGGCAGCAGAAGCAATCGGTATTGATGTTACGGGCATTGACGAGAAAGATGCCGGGGATTTTTTGGCAAACAAAATCATAGAAATGATGAAGACTACCGGCATCCCAAACGGTCTGAAAGGAGTCGGCTACACCGAAGATGATATCGAAAACCTCACAGACGGCGCCTTTCCACAAAAACGACTGATTGACAATGCACCAATGCCGATTAGTCGCGAGCAACTGAAGGCCATGTTTCAAAACGCGTTGTCATATTGGTAATCCGGGACTCAGGGATGATTGGATATACCCGAGCTCTCATCTTCACTTTTTTGGCTGATCATGCGAATTGACTGATGAAGAAAGCGAGCGATTTGGATGCGAACTATCAGATATTTCGTTGATAAGAGAGCCAGGGAACACCCGGAAGAGATCTATACAATAGCCCCCGAACCCGGACTTAGTCTCTCCTGCCTGCAGTTGAAGGAAGACTCGATTCGCCTTGGAAAGCATTTACTGAAGCTGGGACTAAAAAGGGGAGATAAGATCTCATTCATGTTAGGCAATGGATACCAGACAGTTAAGATATTCTTAGGTACAATGTATTCCGGCATAGTTATTGCGCCTCTTAACCTGATGTCTCAGCCTTCCCACCTTGAATACGTTTTGAATCATTCTGATACCAAATTGGTCTTTTTCTCTCAAGAGCACAAGGAGCGGCTTACGGCCGCCGTCAATAAAGTAGATCGAGACATAAAGCTGATTGAAATCGACATTGACTCAAAGTCCATATTTCCTGAAGATCATAATCTTTCAGACATTCCCCTTCCTGATGTTACGGAAGAGGATGACGCACTGCTGTTGTATACCTCCGGCACCACCGGCCTGCCCAAGGGTGTCATACTCTCACAAAAAAATGTAGTTGCAGGAGGCCAGTACACTGCCATGGCCCATGAACTCACTCCTGAGGATCGGGCTCTCTGTTCCCTGCCCCTTTACCACATCAACGGAGAGGTGGTAACAGCCGTGACACCCCTGGTAAGTGGTGGGAGCGTGGTAATGCCCCACAAGTTCAGAACCAGCGACTTCTGGGAACTCATTTCAGAATATGGTTGCACATGGTTCAGCGTTGTGCCAACCATAATCTCCTACCTGACAAGCGGGACGGATATTGAGGGGAAAAATCTAAAACTGGATCAACTCCGTTTTGGACGTTCCGCCTCTTCCGCCCTGCCGCCATCTCTTCACAAAGAGTTTGAGGGAAAGTTCAAAGTTTCTATTGTTGAAACAATGGGACTCACGGAGACGGCGGCACCGGTCTTTTCAAATCCCATGGACCCGTCAAAAAGGAAGTATGGTTCGCCCGGTCTTGCAGTGGGCAATAGGGCCAAAATCATCGATGCGGCAGGCAAAGAACTCCCCTGGGGCACACAGGGGGAAATCATAATCCGCGGCGATAATGTGATGAAAGGGTACTACAAAACCCCTGATAAAACCGTAGAGGCCATAGACCCGGACGGATGGTTCCACACCGATGACATAGGATATCTGGACCAAGACGGCTTCGTTTTTGTTACAGGTCGAATCAAGGAACTCATTATAAAAGGCGGGGAAAACATTGCTCCAAGGGAGATTGATGAGGTCCTTTATAAACATCCGGCCGTGCTGGACGCAGCGGCAGTGGGGATTCCTGATGATGTGTATGGAGAGGAGATCATGGCCTGTGTAACCCTTAAACCAGGGCACAAGGTTAGCGAACAGGAGCTCCAAAACCATTGTCTTGAAGAGTTGGGCAAATTCAAGACCCCCAAAATAGTCAGGTTCATGGATGAGCTCCCCAAGGGGCCCTCAGGGAAAATACAGCGCCTGAAGCTCTCTCAACTCTGAACCGTTAAAGGGGGTTGCAAGAGCTGCATAAAGACAGTCCTTACACACATGAATGAAGAGATGCTCGGACGGGTTGATAGCCTTGAAGTAGAATATGCGGAAGACGGGAAGGTGATCGAGTTATGAGTGGTAATCAGGCTATCCACAGAATTGCTTCTTTCATCTCTGAGCTACACTCTCTTAAGACTATTCACTAAGTAATCTACAGAATAGCTCACAAGGGCGTGGTAATCTTCACCTTTAAGCATCGTAGTTCTGAGTTTTTTGAATAGTATCAAACTGTGGAGAGCAGCCCAGAACATCATTGCAAACTTTCTCGCGTCCACTTCTCTGAAATCGCCGGAGGCAATCCCCGCCTCAACCGCGCTCACCAGGAGGGAAATAACCCTGTTACCCCGTTGATCTATCTGCCCCTTGAGGTTTTCACTGAACAGAACCCCGGGAGAGGAGAGAAAATAGTTGATGATATCAAAATAGTCCTTGTTCTCCCTGCTGAAATCGAAGTAAACCCGGGCGATCGTCTTGAGCCGGTCTTGAGGGTGCTTTACTCTCTCGAGTCTCTTCTTGATCTTATTGTGCAGAAGTTCAATCCCCTCCTCCTGAAGGGCTGCAAATATCTCTTCTTTGCTCGCAAAGTAGAAGTAGATGGTGCCAACCCCTAACTCTGCACTATTGGCGATTTTATTGACAGAGGTAGCCTGCAGTCCCTCTGAAAAC
>JAUWPC010000277.1 GCA_030611815.1 Desulfobacteraceae bacterium | reverse complement strand
AACATGAGGATTATTCGGGTCATGTGTTCGGGGCGGATCAACCCCAATTTCATCCTCAAGGCGTTTCAAGAGGGTGCAGACGGCGTACTCGTGGCCGGGTGACACATCGGTGACTGCCATTACCTGGACGGTAATGTAAAGGCCGAAAAGATGTTTGAAATGACACAGGAGCTTGTGAAGATACTCGGCATTGACCTTGGAAGGCTCAGATTGGAATGGATCTCTTCTGCGGAAGGAACCCGTTTTGCTGAAGTTGCGAGGGAATTTACTGAAGAACTCAAGTCCTTAGGACCATCTACATTGAAAAAAGCGGCCTGATTACGGCCCTAATAAATCGAGGCATGCGAATGACTGCTCTAACTGAATTGGTTGATATAACCCAAACCTATTACTGCCTTGACTGCGGCGTGTGCACTGGAAGCTGCCCTGTTGCCAGGGTGTTTCCCGATTTTTCACCCAGGCAGATCATAGAGCGCTCTTTGTATGAGTTGGAAGAGCCTTCTGACGAAACCATATGGAGCTGCCTGACCTGTGCGCAATGCAGTGTCAGGTGCCCTGCCAACATCGATTTCCCTGAATTTGTACGACTTATCCGTGGCGAGGCCCATAACTCCGGGTTTGACGGTGTCCCTGCACATAATGGCATGCTCCAGACCATTTCGTCCATCCAGACACAGGATGTGGCCCAAAACCGCAATTTCTGGATTGAGGACGGAAAAACCGTGGATAAGGGAGACGTCTTCTATTTTGTGGGCTGCCGGCCATATTTTGACGTTATTTTCCGGGATATAGATGCCGGTTCCATTAAGGGAGCTCAGAATGTTTTGAAGATTATGAATGCCTGTGGAGTGGAACCGGTTGTGAGCAATGAGGAAAGGTGCTGCGGCCATGATGCCCTCTGGAATGGAAATGAGGAAAAATTCAAGGAACTGGCCCAATTAAACCTCGATCTTATCCGTTCTTCGGGCGCCAAACAGGTGGTTTTCAGTTGCCCTGAAGGATTCCATACATTTCAGAATTTGTATCCCAAGTATTTTGGTGATCTGGAATTTGAGCCAATACATATACTCGATTTTCTGGCAGACAAGATAGATGAGGGCGCCATTGAGTTTGAAGAAAAGGTGGAGATGGTTACCTATCATGATCCCTGCAGGTTAGGCAGGCTGGCCGGCATCTATGATGCCCCCAGAAAGCTCCTAAAGGCGATCCCAGGAATTGAGCTGAAAGAGATGCAGCGTTCTAAGGAAAACGGTGTCTGCTGCGGGACCACCGGCTGGATGAATTGTTCAAGCTGTTCCAAAGAGATACAGGTTCAGAGGCTGACCGAGGCAAGCAACACAGGCGCAGGGACCCTTGTAACTGCCTGTCCCAAATGCCAGATCCATTTCCGGTGTGCCAAGGCCGCTTTTGACCTTAAGATAGAGATCATGGATCTCTTTGATATTGTGGCTGACCAAATAAAGCCATAACTTTAGTCACTTGCATTTAAGGGAATTGATTATGAGCAAAGACATACTTGTTATCGGGGGGGGCATTGCGGGCATGCAGTCTTCTCTGGACCTTGCCGATATGGGGATCAAGGTCCATCTAATCGAAAAGCTGCCCAGCATAGGCGGCAAGATGGCCCAGTTAGACAAGACCTTCCCCACCAACGACTGCGCTATCTGAATACTCTCGCCCAAGATGCTGGATGTCGGTCGACATCCCAACATTGAGCTCTTAGCCTACAGTGAAGTAGAAAAGGTAGAAGGTGAAGCCGGGGATTTCAAGGTAACGGTTCGGAGAAAGGCTCGGTATGTGGAAGAAGACAGGTGCACGGGCTGCGGGGCCTGTGCCGAGAAGTGCCCCACCGCGGTTCCCGATGCCTTTAATGAGGGGTTGGGAGATCGCAGTGCCATATACAGCTATTTTGCCCAGGGCATTCCCTCCACCCATACCATTGACCCTGACCATTGCCGTCAGTTGAACGGGAAAAAATGCGGCATCTGCGCAAAGACTTGTCAGGCCGAAGCTATAAATTTTGAACAGGAAGACCGGATCATTGAACTGGATATAGGGGCAATCATAATCGCCGCTGGTTACGATATTTTTGATCCCTCCCTAATCCCGGAATACCGGTACCGGGAAATCGCTAATGTGGTCACGGCCATAGAATTTGAGAGGCTCCTTAGCGCAAGCGGCCCTACCGAGGGGCACATGGATCGTCCGTCGGACCGCGCTGTTGAAGCAGAAATCGAAGCACTCGAGAAAAAAGCAAAGAAATCTCAGAAGGCCTTAGACAAACTGGAGAAAAAATTTGATGAGCCGTCTGCCGCCTTTTACGGAAAGTACCAGGCCGGCGAGTATAAGGGTGATGAAGACCGCAAAAAATGGGCCGACAAGTATACCTCCCATGTAAAGATCGTTGATCCCCTCGAGGAGCTGAAAAAGAAGGCCGAAGGATTTACAGTGGCAAAAAGGCTGGCCTTTATCCAGTGCGTGGGTTCCCGGGATTTCAGGTTTTATCCGTTCTGCTCCGGCTATTGCTGCATGCACTCCATCAAGGAGGCGATCATCGCCCAGGAGCATGAGCTCGAGACCCATTCGACTATCTTTGGCATGGACATCCGTGCCATAGGCAAGGGGTTTGAGGAATACAAGATACGTGGGGGTAATAATTCAAACATAATTTATGTCCGCGGCCGGGTCGCTGAAATTACAGAAGGCCCAAACCATAATCCGGTGGTGACCTATGAAGATACTCGCGAGAGAAAGGTCAAAAATCAGGAATTTGATATGGTTGTCCTGGCAACTGCGTGCGCTCCCATAAAAGGGATCGACACCTTGGCAAAGACAGTAGGCGTTGAGTTGGACAAATACAATTTTATAAAGACCGGTTCCCTCTCTCCCGTTGATACAACGACCCCCGGTATTTTTGTCTGCGGCTGTGCCGAGTCGCCCATGGATGTGCCTGAATCCGTGGCACAGGCATCAAGCGCCGCAGGGCGCGCCGCGGAAATAGCGTTTCAATCGGAATTAGAAAAGGAGAAAGCCGTTGCCTGACAAAAAAGAAGATATCAGGATCGGGGTATTCCTCTGCCATTGCGGGTCCAATATTGCCGGATACCTTGACATGGAGGAGCTTGAAGAATATTCCAGGAAGCTTCCCCATGTGACTTTTGTGCTGAGAAATCTCTATACCTGCTCTGAGGGTGGGATCAATGAAATCAAAAAAGGGATAGAAGAGCAAAACCTCAACCGTGTGGTGGTCGCCTCCTGCACACCGAGGACCCATGAACCCCTGTTCCGGAGTTCCTGTGGTGAAGCGGGGTTGAACCCCTACCTGTTTGAGATGGTGAATATCCGGGATCAGTGTTCCTGGGTTCACATGAAGGAACAGGAGGCCGGCACCACCAAGGCCAAGGATCTAATCCGCATGGGCGTTGCCAAGGCAGCCCTGTTAGAACCCCAGGAACCTATTATGTCCGAGGTGCAACGCCGGGCCTTAGTCATAGGGGGAGGCATAGCAGGGATGACAACCTCATTAGCCCTTGCCAACCGCGGATATGAAGTGGTCCTTATTGAGAAGGAAGAATCCCTTGGGGGCATGCTCAACAACCTTAACAAACTGGGCCCCACTATGACGGATGCAGGCGCACTGGCTGATGAAAAAATTAGGGCCGTGACCGGACATCCCAACATCACCCTTTTTACAAAAGCTAAGGTCACCGAAGCCCGGGGGTTCATAGGCAAGTATAATGTAGATATTGAAACAGAATCTGGTGTCACTACAATCGACATCGGCGTGATTATCGTGTCCACAGGGGGTCGCGCCTTTGTGCCCGAAGGTCTTTATGGCTATGACGGAAAACGCGTCGTGACCCAGCTTGAGATGGAAAAGCTGCTCAAAGATGGCCTGGACGCAGGCATTAAAAACGTTGTCATAATCCAGTGCGTGGGAAGCCGCAATGAAGAGAGGTCCTACTGTTCCAGGATCTGCTGCCAGACCGCGGTCAAAAACGCCATGCTGATCAAGGAGCAGAACCCGGACGCAAAGGTCTCTATCCTCTACCGGGATATGCAGATGTACGGCGTGGAAAATGAAGAGATGTTCCGCGATTCCAAGGCCAAAGGGGTCCGTTACATGAACTACGATCCTGCCAATCCACCTCAAGTGGAACCCGATAAGGTCCGCGTATATCATCCCCTTTTTGGCCGCGATATGGATCTACCCGCAGACCTCGTTGTCCTTTCCACACCAGTGGTATCAGCGGAGGGTGCGGAGGAAACTTCTCAACTCCTCCGGGTCCCCATTGATGAAAACGGGTTTTTCTTAGAGGGACACGTCAAGTTAAAGCCTCTGGATTTCGCCACAGACGGCGTGTATTTATGCGGCAGTGCGCGTTTTCCCGCCAATATCCGAGAGACCGTGGCCCAGGGTTTAGGCGCTGCGTCCAGGGCCTCTATCCCCTTGGCCAAGGGGTCGGTTGTGGTAGAACCGATCATTTCCGTTTTGACAGACGAAGACGCATGCCGTGGTTGCGGGCTCTGCGTTGCGCTCTGTCCCTACGGGGCATTGGAGGTTAGGACTACTGAAAAGGGGAGAAAGGTCCATGTCATCGATGTGGCCTGCAAGGGGTGCGGGGTCTGCGCCGCTACCTGCTATCAGCATGCCTTGAGCATCAATTCCTTTACAGATGGCCAGATTGAAGCACAGCTTGAGGCGTTCTTAGATTGATGAT
>JAUWPC010000358.1 GCA_030611815.1 Desulfobacteraceae bacterium | reverse complement strand
CTGCACTCTTTGCGGCGCCTGCTGGTACTTCTGCCCAGATGCATCTGTTGTCGTGAGCGAAAAAGGGCCTCAAAAGGTAGTCTTTGATCTGGATTTTTGCAAGGGATGCGCCATTTGCTCTGTCTCTTGTCCTCGAGGATGTGTTGTGATGGAGGAAGAGCAATGAGCAAAGATATGATGACGGGGAGCGATGCCGTAGCGTTTGGCGTTAAATTGGCCAAGCCTGATCTGATTTTTGCCTATCCGATTACGCCTCAAACCCATATTGTGGAGACCCTGTCCGAGATAGCCCCTTCCTGGGGAGGACGCTTTATCAATGTGGAGTCGGAATTCTCGGCTATTGCTTCCTGTCTCGGGGCTGTCTCCGCGGGGAGCAGGGCCTTTACCGCCACATCTTCCCACGGTCTCTTATTGATGCATGAGGTCCTGCACTGGTTTGTGGGGGCGCGAATGCCTCTGGTTATGGTGAACGTAAACCGGGCAGTCGGTTCCCCATGGAATATTTGGGCGGATCAATCGGACAGCCTTGCCCAGCGGGATACCGGCTGGCTGCAGATCTATTGTGAAACCTGCCAGGAGGCCTTAGACACGGTTATTCAGGGGTACTACATCTCAGAAAAACTCCTCCTTCCTGTGATGGTAATGATCGATGGCTTTATTATCTCGCATACCATGGAAGAGGTGGAGGTCCATGACCCGCAAAAAATAGATGCGTTCCTCCCTCCCTATGAAGCCCAATTCAGACTGGATGTGGATGCACCGCGTTCCTTTGGAAACGCCGCCCTCCCTGATGATTACTACCGGATGCGAAAGGCTATTCAGGGGAGCTTCACCAGTAGTTTTGAGGTCTTTAGAGATTGTCACAACCTGTTCGAAGATGTCTTTGGCGCCAGGTACGATCTAATAGAGGCCTATCGCTGCGACGACGCAGAGACAATATTCATGGTGAGCGGCGCGCTCACGGGAACCACGCGGGTTGCCGTTGATATGATGCGGGAAAAGGGGATGAAGGTTGGATTAATCAAACTGCGCGTTTTTCGTCCCTTTCCCAAAGATGCCCTGCAGCAGATCATGGGAGGAGATCAGACCGTTATTGTCCTTAACAGGGCTGTGTCCTACGGTGCACAGGGTACCCTTACCCAGGAACTTCGTTCTGCATTTTATAATGTTGACGACAAACCTGACATCTATGACGTGATTATAAGCTTGGGAGGGAAGGAGGTCTTTCCTGAGACCCTCATGGAGGTTTGTGAGGGTGTAAAGGCCAATCCTGCTTTCAAGGATGAAATGATATGGCTATAGCGCTGGATTCTGGATACTGGATGCTGGATACTTGATGCTGGATAAAAACTTGGCATCTACATTTGCCCGGAACATCATCAGTTAGATGATATCCTTTCATGTGGTTTAAGGAAATAAACAGAATTACTTATTCCATCCCCCGCCTACGGCAGGGATCTTAGACCAGTATCCAGTATCCAGGGGAGTATAGTGTGAAATTCGAAATCTCCAGGGATGAGTATGTCAGTGGTGGCAATGTGGGTTGTCCGGGGTGCGGGGCAGTACTCGGGATGAGGCATGTGCTCAAGATAATGGGCAAGCGGACCATTGTTGTGATGCCGGCCTGCTGCTGGGGTATCATTGCCGGCCCCTTTCCTTCTACATCTCTGAGGGTGCCCCTCTTGCATGTCCCCTTTGAAACCGGCGCCGCATCTGCCGCGGGAGTCCGCCAGGCCCTGATCAGCCAGGGCAAAGAGGAGATTACGGTCATGGTATGGGCCGGTGACGGCGGCACATTTGACATAGGTCTGCAAGCCCTGTCATCTGCCGCTGAAAGGGATGAAGACATTATTTTCGTCTGCTATGACAACGAAGCCTATATGAACACCGGTATTCAGCGCAGCTCGGCAACACCGGAGGCTGCCTGGACAACAACTACGCCGGAAGGGGAGGGCCGTTTCAAAAAAGACATATTTGAGATCGTTCGCGCCCATAGACCCTCCTATGTTGCGAGCGCGGTGGTGACCCACACAACAGATTTTCAGATGAAGTTTGAAAAGGCAAAGGCTAAGAAAGGCTTCCGCTTTATACATCTCTTATCTGCCTGCCCGGCAGGGTGGCGAATCTCCTCAGACGATTCGATTGAAGTAATACGTCTTGCAGTGGAGACGGGAAGCTTCCCTTTGATGGAAACAGATGAAGAGGGTGAGGTGAGACTAACCTATTATCCGGAAAGGCTGATTCCGGTGGCCGAATATCTCGGCCTTCAGGGTCGGTTCAAACAAATATCAGAGCCCCAGATTTCAGGGATTCAGGAATTTGTTGAAAAGGGGATGACGAAGTTGGGCTACACTGAGGAGGAAGGGAAGAGGAGAAGCCGGGTTGGCGATGAACGAGCATTTAAATAACGAGTTTGATCCAAAGAATTTCTTTTTGAGTTTTTTCCGAACCTCAAAGGCGATTCTCCTTTCGCCTAAGGTGTTTTTTCAGGGGATGAGAAGGGATGGCGGCTTTCTGAACCCTTTTCTCTATTTGCTCTCCTGCATTATTTTTCATGTGTTTGTTTTTGGACTCTTACAGAAGAATCCCATGTTTATGTTCCGCAGCCTGATCCTGGGGCTAATATTTCCTCTGATTACCGCCGGGATTCTATTTCTCATAATTACCAAGGTGTTCAAGACCTCGGGCTCCTATGAGACCGCTTTCAGGATCAATGCCTATGCATCGACAGTGAACCTGCTCTCATGGCTTCCTTTAATCGGTTTGCTCTTTGAGTTTTACCGCATCTACCTTATTGTCCTCGGGTTGAGTTTTGCCTTTTCAATCAAGATGACGCGGGCATTCTTGGCGATCGTGTTGACTATGGCGATATATATCATTGCTGCCGGTGCGATCAGTCATTTTACAGGGTGATCGTGAAGGGTTCTCCCCTCACCCTCCCCCGAAAAGCGTGCATTTATAGAGTTAACCACCACCCCTGGCCTTTGGGCTTCCCGGAATATACATGGACTGAATAGGCCCTCGCAGAAGAACTCGGGGTAATACTGCAGACACTAAATACCTGGATCTCAGATATATCTTCTTTTTATCTGAAAAAGGCTCTCGGGTAATGAGCCTGTGGGACCCTATCCATATCCAAGTTCCGCAAGCCTCTCCTCGTCTATCCCGAGGGCATGGGCGATCTCGTGCACCACGGTGATCTCGATCTCTTCCTCCAGTTCCTCAATCGTCTCACACATCTCCTCAAGGGGCTCTTGAAAAACGAAAATAGTATCCGGAAAAAGGGGCGGGTCCACCACGGAACGATCCATCAGCGAAACGCCCTGGTAAAGGCCCAGAAG
>JAUWPC010000298.1 GCA_030611815.1 Desulfobacteraceae bacterium | reverse complement strand
CCTCCATTATAGGCCTCCATTTCAACATGTCCTATGCAGGCGCCTGTAGTGGCGCCAGAGAACCTTCCGTCGGTGATCAAGGCCACCCTTCTATAGCCTGCACCTTTCAAGGCATCGGTTGGGGTCAACATCTCCGGCATTCCCGGCGCCCCGGCAGGACCCTGGAAAGGCAACACGACAACATCTCCCTCGTCTATCCCCTTTGCTTCAATCGCAGCAAGTAGATCCTTTTCTGTATAGAACACCCTTGCAGGCCCTGAATGGACCTGCATCTCTTCTGCTACAGCGGTTTGCTTTACGATTGCGCTCTTTGCAATATTTCCTTTAAGTACTGCAATCCCTCCTACAGCGTGGTAGGGATTCTCAAGGGGCCTGATAATATCATCATCCAGCACATCTCCCCGAGCAGCAATTCGTGCTATCGATTCTCCGTTCACTGTTGGGGAATCCTTTATCTTATCTCTCAATCGGTTAAGAACCGCTGAAATGCCCCCTGCCCTGTCTATATCTGCCATCTCATAAGTCCCGGCAGGGATTATTGAGCATAGATTCGGCGTCTCACGCGAAATCCTGTCAAACTGATCCAGACCTATCTCTATCCCTGCCTCTTTGGCAATGGCAGGTATGTGCAGAACCGCATTTGTTGACCCCCCCATGGCCATATCTACCCTGATGGCGTTTTCAAAGGCATTGGTTGTCATTACGCTCCTTGGTCTGACATCTTCTCTGATGAGATCCACAATTCTTTTCCCCGATTCGTAGGCCTCCTTTTTTTTAAGGGGATCCACTGCCAAGGTCGTTGCGCATTTTGTCACGGACATGCCCAATACCTCGGTGATAACCGACATTGTATTTGCCGTATAAAGGCCGACACAGGATCCAGCCCCGCAGGTCATGGAGGGGAGACGACTCTCGGCCTCTTCCGGCGTCATCTTGCCCCCTTTGACCTGGCCGACAAGTCCAAATCCCTCAATGGGATGGTGTTTTTCCCCTTCCACAACATTTGCCTTCATGGGACCGCCAGTGAGAATCATAGCTGGCAGATTAAGACGGCCTGCCGCCATCAGCATGCCAGGCGTGATTTTGTCGCAGGCCGTTACACCGATCCACCCGTCCAAGGAATGTGACAGGACCATGATCTCAATATTGTCGGCAATATGATCTCTGCTTGGAAGGCTCAACCTCATCTCCACAAACATGGCAATACCGTCACAAACACCGGGAACCCCCCACTCGAAGGGAACACCTCCAGCATCTCGAATCCCTCTCTTTATCTCCCGGGTTAATTCATTCAGATGAATATGGCCGGGAATGATATTATTATAGCTGTTTGCCACACCGACAAATGGTTTGTCCCGATCAAAATCTTCCTCTTTCAGGCCTGCCGACATAAGTAATGCCCTGTGCGGAAGGGTCTCGATATCCTTCTTTAGTATGTCTGAACGCATGTTAAACTCTCCTCATAACAGAGCCCGGGAGTCATCATTTCCCGGCGTCTTTGAGTCCTTCCTTGACGCCATCGTCCACATCTTTGACCACCTGTTTCGCACCTTCGCCAATATCTTTGACAACCTTTTTTGTGTCCCTTCCAACCTCAACGGCGCCCTCCTTCAAATTTCTTCCCACTTCTTGAGACCCTTCCTTGAAAGCAGTTCCAATCTCCTTGCCGCCTTGTTTTATGCCGCTCCCAACCTCTTGCACACCCTTTTTAACGTCTCTTGTGGCCTCCGCAACACCTTCCTTTACACCGGTCGAATCTGCCTTAGCGCCACAAGGCAACGAAAGAGCAACAAAAAGCATAGCAGCAGTAACCAGAAACCCTTTTTTCATAATTCCCTCCCATACTTATGGATTTGTAAAATACCCCATAGAAATGCCACTCTCTTGAATCGAAAGCTCCTTCCCCAAATTTAATCATACTGGAACTTCCTGGTTATTTCCATATAAAATAATTGAGCCTGCTAATTCCCCTCAAATACCTCCTTCAATTTCTCGGATATGGAATCGAATGGAAACGGCTCTTGCTCATTTCAGGATAGTCCTACCTCCAGCCAACATAGTGATCCAGGAAGAGAGCAAAGCCGTTACTTTTTCATCTTTTTGAAGGGTTGGGCATAAAGCTTGAAAAACCCGTCATTCTGTTGATATATGATAGCAAAGCTTCGCCGGATCTCCTCATGTCGATAGACCATAGGATCTTACTGGCTGTTCAATTAGGAAACCTCGACCTGGAAAATATCATTAACGCAGTTGAACTTTGCAACCGCTATGGACTCGATACCATTTCCACCGGGTCCTATATTGCGTGGGCCATGGAACTCTACCAGAGGGGGATTATTGATCTGGAAAAGACGGGAGTCCCTCTGGAATGGGGCAACCAGGAATCCATCCTCGAAATCCTTCGCATGATTTCCTGCCGAGACGGCTTTGGGGACGTGCTGGCAGAGGGCTCGTTTGCGAGGGAGATTCTTGGTGATGAGTCCAAGGATTACCTCCTGGAGATTAAAGACCTGCCCATTGAAATGACCGACGAAAGGCTCCCCCAAGAGCTTTGCCCTTGGGCTGGCCACCTCCACGAGGGGGGCGTGCCACATGAGAAGCCGTCCTTCAATAGATGTCCTCGGGCTTCCTGAAGAGGTCCTCAAAAAAATCTATGGAGGCGGGGTCAGCAATAAGTATTCATCATACAAGGGGAAAGGGAGGATGGTCTGGTGGCATGAGCTTCTTGACGCAGTCTGCGATTCCCTGGGCTTCTGCCGTTTCCTTACAGTCTTTTCAAGTCCCCACGCCCCCCAATACAGGCAATTCTCCAGATTGATCGCTCTCTCCACAGACATGAACATTCCTGTAAAGGAATTGAGAGAAATTGCAGAAAGGATCTACACGCTGGAGCGGATGATGCTGGTAAAAGACGGCATGTCACGGAAGGATGATACCCTTCCAAAAAGATACTTCGAAGAATCCGTACCAGAAGGACCTGCAAAGGGGAGTGTCATCACAAGGAACGGATTTGACGGCATGTTAGACGAATACTATCGTCTCCACGGCTGGGACAAACAGGGTATTCCTAAAAACAGGACCCTAAAACGACTGGCAATTTAGTCATGAAGATCAAGGTCAACAGCAAGAAGTGTACAGGCTGCCATCTCTGAGAACTGGTCTGTTCCCTCTTTCACTTAGGGGTCATGAACACGGAGAAATCAGCCATTCGTATTTTAAAAGACGACCTGGATACCAGCATAAATCAACCCCGAATCTGCCTCCAGTGTAAAGAGATGAAATGTCTCGAGGGTGAAGATGTTGTGGAAGAGATGGAGAAAAGGGAATTTGTCTGGAGCAGAGATCGGATCGAACGCTGTCCCTTCAAGGCCTTAGGAGGTCTTGGGCAGGATGCATATCATTGTGATCTGTGCAGCGGAAAACCGCAGTGTGTCAAAGTGTGCACCTCTGAGGCAATCCATATTTGAGTAGTGATCTGAACGAAAAATCCTATTTTTCGTTCGGACACTAAATAGCGATGCATGGGTTTAGGGTCAGAGGTTCAGAGCAGGTTCAGGGCTTAACTGGCCGGGGTCTACGCCTGGATAAGCACATCTCTGACAGAAGGATTCTTTCAATACGATGGATGGTCCTCCTGCCAGGGATGTGTTAGAGGGTATTGAACCTTTGTGCCCCATGGCACACGAACGCGTGCAATAGCGGCAGCAAGCGGGGCAGAAAAATGACGTCTATTAGTTACCGAAAACCTTTTTTAAGAAACCTTTTGTTACCTTTGCATCTCCTTTCCCCAAGAGTTCAAGCTCACCATGATCCAACCAGACCCCTTTGCAGTCCGGGCATCGATCAATCATCACATCCTGATAATTGACCTCATCCAGATCGTGACCGCATTTCGGGCACTTCATCCAGTGGGTGTCTTTGCGATGCAGTTTGGATTCCTCTTCACGCTCCTTGTCAAGGCTGGAACGCATTTTGCCTAATCTCTCCTGATCCAGCTTCATAAAATACTCGTCTTCTCTATCCGAAGGTTCGTAAGGCATACCTTTTTCCTCCTTTTAAGTGTTTTTGGTGACCAAATGGGAATCTTAAAGTGTAAAAATAGATTAAAAGTATAATGCTGTCAACTTTGAACGAACCTGATCATTTTTCAAGGATCTCGCGGGATCTAACAGAACGTCAGCCCCTGTTCCCATCCGGGTCCTTAGCCTCCTCTTCTTGAAAAAGCTCGAAATCAGGATTTCTGTCCACAATCTCCCCCGGATTCAATGCCGCATTCATAGGGCATACCCATACTGGCGGTCCTTAGATTTAGGCGAGAGGAAAAAAGGAGTCATA